>JBCDIO010000123.1:0-7688 GCA_038748815.1 Bacteroidota bacterium | reverse complement strand
GTACAATTCTGTCCAGAAACCGTGGGTGAAACCGCTCGTAAAATGGCCGAAGCATTACAAGCTGGAGAAGTGCTTGTGCTAGAAAATACTCGCTTTAATGCCGGGGAGAAAAAAGGAGACGAAGGGTTCGCTCAGCAGTTAGCGGAACTCGGTGATCTGTACATCAACGACGCCTTCGGTTCTGCACACCGCGCACATGCCTCCACAACTACCGTCGCTCAATTCTTCGGGGCGGAAGCTCGTTCCTTTGGTTTCTTGATACAGAATGAAATCAAGAATGCGAACCGCGTATTATATACACCGGAAAGCCCGGTAACGGCCATCGTAGGTGGGGCGAAAGTATCCGATAAGATTCTTCTCTTGGATCGACTATTGGAAAAGGCCAATAACGTCCTAGTTGGTGGAGGTATGGCCTACACCTTCCTCAAAGCAATGGGAGGAAATATTGGAAACTCCCTCGTGGAATTGGACAAGCTAGAGCTGGCCACCAATCTCATTGAGAAAGCCAAGGAACGCGGTGTACAGCTTTTGTTACCGGTTGATTCTTTAACGGCTAATGCCTTTGCGAATGATGCGGAGCGGGCACCTCACGCCAGTCAAGAAATACCCGATGGTTGGATGGGCCTAGATATCGGACCACAAGCCATTGAGGCCTTTAGTACCGTCATCAGCCAATCCAAAACCATCCTTTGGAATGGCCCCATGGGTGTTTTCGAAATGGATAACTTCGCAAACGGCACTCGTTCGGTTGCTCAGGCGGTGGCAAAATCTACTGCAGAAAACGGTGCCTTTTCCCTGATCGGCGGAGGAGATTCGGTAGCGGCGGTCAACCAAATGGGCTTGGGCGATGAGGTCAGCTACGTTTCTACTGGAGGAGGTGCCATGTTAGAATATCTGGAAGGGAAAACCCTACCAGGTATTGCGGCCATTGAGGGTTAGAACCATGCAGTTTTACCAATAAGAAACAAAAAAGGCGACCCGATCGGGTCGCCTTTTTTGTTCGCGTATCTTGTGTCTGGTTAGTTGATCCGCTGGATCAGTAGAATCAAAGAAAGTACCGCAGTGGCTTGAGCGATCGAGTCGGCGACCACCTTACCCCAGTCGATTTCGTCTTTCTCTTGTTCAACTTCTTCTACTTCTTTCTTCGGTTCTTTCAGACCGACGGTAATTTCGGATCCTTTCTTCACCTTTGGATAGATCAAGAATAGACCGAAGTTTTTGGTCTTCTTCAATTCGCCATTCGGATGCAAAACGGTGATCTTACTCGCCCGTCCTTCTTCACCGATGCCGGCTGTATACTTATTGACATAGTAACGAGCCCGGCGATTCTTATGAAATGGAACGGCCAATTTTCCATCCTTCAGTACTTCTTCTTCGTACATCTCGCTGGCTTTTGTTGCGCCTTTTACCATGACGAAGTCTTTCTTCGTCGGGATAGTGATCAAGTCACCTTCCTTCATGATGTAGTTGTAGCGAGACTTGGTCTTTTTAATGGCTTCATCCATATCCATCACGATGTATCCTACCCCATCTTTGGCTCGGTACAGCTTAGAACCATCGGCAAAAGCCTCGGGTGTTAATCCTCCCGCTCGTTCGATTACACTACTTAAGCGCTCATTTTCGCTCAATAATGGATACACTCCTGGATAGCGAACCTCGCCCTCCAAAGTAATATTTCGTTGCAATTTAAAGTCTGGTACATTCCGTACAATCACGTGATCATAAGGCTCCAATTGAAAGCTATTGCCATTGGTAGACTGAAGATTCTGATCAACCTCCAACAAAGCTACTGTGGTTCGGGTAGGCTGGTTATTTTGGATAATTAGACGGCTAACTTCCACTCGATTACTGGCTGCACCGAATTTCAAACCACCCGCCATTGTTAGTACATCTTGCAACTGTAATGTTTTGTCATAGGGGTATTCACCGGGAACCCGTACTGCCCCATCTACCTTCACTAAAGTCTCATCAATGAACGTCGTCTTAGACATTACATCGAGCTTATCAAAGGGTTTCAGCTCAATATTCTCCGGAGAAAGTGGATCGGCCATGGCCTCTCGCAAATTAACCCGGATATATTCGATCACTTTAGTTTGTAAATTCAGGCGGTTGATGTAGGCAAATTCGGCTGCCTCCGTTTGTAACCCATCGGCGAAGTATACTAGATCAGCTACCTTTAAACCTTCTCCGTAGTTAAATTCACCCGGGGTGCGCACCGCTCCGGTTACTACTACATCGGCTTCATCGGTAAAGGCTTCATTCGTGTATACGATTAATTGATCGAGTGGTTCTAACACTCGATTATCCACGGAAGTAGTGTCTTTTAAAACTTCGAATAAGTTCACTCGCACAAAGTCAACCCGATCTTTATTCGTGATATCGGTCCGTTTTAGATACGCAAATTCGGCCGCATTGGGCAACAAACCATTGGATAGTAAGATCAGGTCGGCTACTCGAATGCCCTTACTTGGATCAAAGTCTATGGTGGTGGGTTCCCGTAGGGCACCAATGGCGGAAACGGTAGACTTTTCAATAAAGTTAATGGTAGAAAGAATTTGAATCTTATCCTTTGGTTCTAACACGAAGTTAGCTCCGCTGTTTACATCGTCGATAATGGACTTCAGATCCACTCGGATTAGTCGAACTATTTCATCTGGATTAACCCGATAAACATAGGCTACATCGAAGCGAGCTTCTTTGGCAAGCACCCCTTTATTCAAGGCGTCGCTAATACGCATACTAGAATTCAGCTGAAATCGACCGGGGTATTCTACCGCTCCAGAAACCTCCACAAAGTTTTCGTAAGGCTTAGCGATCGTTGGTACGGTAACCACGTCGCCGCTATACAGTGGGAAATCCCCGCCGGAATTCAGCAACTCTCGGTAATCAACGTCCAGAATCGTTTCGATATCATTTACGACTCGAGTTACCTGGATATTTCGTAGATAGGCTTTCTCCACAAAACCTCCGGCGTAGTCAACCAATTCGAGGAGGTCTTCTCCATCCACCAGTTCATAGCGCATCGGTTTACGAATTGCTCCGTTTATGGTGACTAACTTATCGTAGATCGGAACGTGGATATAGTCGTTATTTTGCAAGAAAAACTCTCCTTCGACGGCTGGATTCTTTAAGAATTCGTACACGTCAAAGTACTTAGGTGCTTGACCATTGCGCAAGAGTTTGATTTGACGAACACTACCGATTTCGGAAGGCCCTCCGGCGGCGAAAAGTGCGTTAAAGGCTGTATTGGTAGCAGGGATCGTTACACTTCCTGGGCTCAATACCTCTCCTACTACGTTGATGGTAATTACTTTGGAGTAGGTTAAGGTCATATCGAATTGCCCTGGCCCAAAGTCGTAGTACTGGGCAAACTTCCGGCGAACGAGTTGCTTCGCATTTTCCAGTGTTAAGCCTTTTAGATAAATCCGACCCATCTGAGGGGGTTGGATATACCCTTCTAGGTTAATTTCAAAGTTTAGGTTCACCTGTGAATTACCAAAAACGGCTACGGCAATTTCATCGCCCGGCCCCAGCACATAATTGGCCGGTGCTTTTACATCTTTGGCTTCCAGACTAAGAATGGAAGCTTTCTCCGAAAAGATATTGTGGCCATAGATATCGAGTTGGGCGGGCTGCCCCGGTCCATTCGATTTGGGTGCTTCTTTAGCGGGAGTTTCTTCTTTGGGAGTAGGTTCGGGAGTCTTTTCTTCGGGCACTTCCGGTACTTCAACGGGTGGATCCGGGGTGGTTACTTTGCTGGTGTCTGGTTCTTCGGATTTGAATGTACCGTCGACAATCGGCTCGGTAGGTGGAGCAGCCGCCTTTTCGGCAGTTAGTTCAGCGATTACTTCTTCCAATGCCCCTTCTACCTCTGAAATATTACTAGGGTCGATATTATTAATATCAATTCCTTTCTGTAATAGGGCCTGTTGAACTTCATCTTCTTCTAAGCCTAATTCTTCGATTTGACTCTGGTAGTTGGGTGGTAATACTACCTGCCCCTCGGCAAGTCCCCAAGATCCAATGGATAAAACCACTAGTAGGAGTAACCGTTTCATGAATTGCATTTTTGCCATTTTTGAGTTCTCCATTACATTCCTGTCGATTTACTTAGGCAGGATGAGGGTGGAGGGATTTGTTCAAGCTTGTAATTGAAATTCGGGAGATTTTTTAAACCTCCCGAATATTCTATGTCGGGTGAATTTACACCCTTGATCCATATTGTTTTTCGTAGTATTGCTGGTAAGAACCGGAAGTAATATTGTCCATCCAGGCTTTATTTTTTAAGTACCAGGAGGCCGTTTTCCGGAGTCCTTCATCCATCTTCATGGTCGGTTCCCAGCCCAGTTTTTCCTTGATTTTGGTAGCATCAATTGCGTACCTCCGGTCGTGCCCTGGCCGATCGGTCACAAAGGTAATCAACTCTTTGGCACTGCCGGGTTTCCGGCCCAATAATTCATCCATTACTTCGCAAAGCAGATGCACTAAATCAAGGTTTTGCCATTCGTTGTTTCCTCCTATATTATAAGTTTCACCAAGTGCGCCTTTGTGAAAAATGCAGTCAATCGCCGAAACGTGGTCTTCTACCCATAACCAATCGCGGGTATACTTCCCATCTCCGTAAATTGGAAGTGGTTTCCCCTGCTGAATATTATTAATCATCAGTGGAAGTAGTTTTTCCGGAAATTGGTATGGCCCGTAATTATTAGAGCAATTTGACAATTTCACCGGCATACCATACGTGTGGTAATAAGCTCTCACTAGGTGATCCGAACTTGCTTTAGAAGCCGAGTAGGGAGACCGAGGGTCATAGGGCGTTGTTTCCAAAAAGAAACCCGTTTCCCCTAAAGTTCCGTATACTTCATCGGTGGATACATGATAGAAACACTTCCCAGCAAAGTCTTTCCAGGCTTTTTTGGCCGCATTCAATAATTGAACCGTGCCAACGATATTGGTTTGAATAAACGCTAAAGGATCCTGGATCGAACGATCAACGTGCGATTCGGCCGCCAGGTGAATGACTTGGTCAATCTGTAAGGATTCAAAGAGTTCATCCAGAAGGACATTATCGCAGATGTCTCCTTTCACAAATTCGTAATTTGGCGACTGCTCAATATCCTTTAAGGTTTCTAGATTTCCCGCGTACGTTAACTTGTCTAAGTTAATCACTCGATACTGCGGATAGCTTGTAACCATATGCCGTACCAAGTGGCTTCCGATAAATCCGGCTCCACCGGTAATCAGAACGGTTTTTTCAAAATTCATCCTTCGTAGTTTTCTCGGGCAAAGGTAAAAAATAGTTGAGGCCATAAAGGCCGAACGGTCCGCCTTTATCTGTCATGCTCAACACATTAAAAATCAATTACTTGAAATATTACCCGAATTGAAATAGTCTGAGTAACGTTTGTTCGCCGCTGCAAACGTCTATCGCCTACAGGAGCGCACATGATTGACTAACTAGCACCGTTAGGACTCGTACAAGGAGCCAGCTTCGCTTACTCAAACCACTTCGGTTTGGGAATATTTATTTTTCTACAGTAGCGAGGGGAACTGCTTTTTGAAAGTACTCATACGTGCGCTTAAGACCTTCGGCCCGATTCACTTTCGGTTCCCAGTTCAGAATCTCCTGGGCCCGAGTAATATCTGGCTGACGGACTTTAGGGTCGTCGATTGGTAGTGGATGGTAGCTCAATTTTGCTTTTGGATTTCCGACTAAGGCCAGAATTTCTTCCGCGAACTCTTTGATCGTAATCTCATCGGGGTTACCAATATTTACTGGTTCCGAGAAGTTACTCATCAAGAGTCGGAAAATTCCGTCTACTAAGTCTTCAACAAAACAGAAAGCTCGAGTCTGGGAACCATCGCCAAAGATGGTTAATTCTTCCCCACGGATAGCCTGTGAGAAGAAGGCCGGTAGTACCCGTCCGTCGTTGATCCGCATGCGGGGCCCATAGGTGTTAAAGATTCGCACAATTCGAGTTTCTACCCCGTGGAAAGAATTGTAAGCCATGGTGATGGCTTCCAGGAATCGTTTAGCTTCGTCGTATACACCACGTGGTCCGACTGGATTTACATTACCCCAGTAATCTTCCCGTTGTGGATGAATCAATGGATCCCCGTAGACTTCCGAAGTGGAAGCCACCAGGATACGCGCATTCTTCGCTTTGGCTAATCCCAATAAATTGTGGGTACCTAAGGCACCTACTTTAAGGGTTTGGATCGGCATTTTTAGGTAGTCAATTGGACTGGCTGGCGATGCGAAGTGCAGAATGTAGTCCAAATCACCGGGGATGTGTACGAACTTCGTCACATCGTGCATGTAGTACTCAAATCGGTCTAATGGAAACAGGTGCTCAATGTTGGCAAGGTTTCCGGTTAACAGGTTGTCCATCCCGATTACGTGAAATCCCTCCGCAATAAATCGATCACAAAGGTGGGAACCTAAAAAACCGGCAGCACCAGTAATTAAAACTCTTTTCATGGATGCAAGGATTCTAACAAATGGTTAATGATGTAGTCCTGAATGTCAGGGTTTAGTTCTGAATGCATGGGGAGGGAAAGTACACGTTCGGCCATCGCTTCGGACACTGGAAAATCCCCTTTTTGATACCCCATGAAGCCGTATGCTTCCTGTAGATGTAGGGGTACCGGGTAGTAAACCCCAGAAGGAATTCCAGCGGCCTGTAGTTGATCTCGAACTTGGTCACGACCAGACTCAATCAACAAGGTGTACTGATGATAAATATGGGAGGAGTAGGAGGCCTTTTTGGGAGGGGTTAAACCAGGCACTCCACGGAGTTTTTCCGTGTAATAATCAGCTGCCGCACGACGACGACTGTTGTATTCGTCTAAGTGCTTTAACTTTGCTTTTAGAACCACCGCTTGGAGAGAATCCAAGCGAGAGTTTACGCCAACAACTTCGTGGTAGTACCGTTTGCGCATTCCGTGGTTTACCACCATTTGAATATTGTTCGCGAGATCTTCGTCATTGGTGAAGATCGCGCCGCCATCACCGTAGGCGCCCAAATTCTTGGAGGGGAAGAAGGAGGTACAGCCAATATGCCCGATCGTTCCCAGTTTCTGAGAACGCCCATCGGAGAAGTAATAATCTGCGCCAATCGCTTGGGCATTATCTTCTACCACGAAGAGGTTATGCTTTTCCGCAATGGACATAATGGTCTCCATATTGGCGGCTTGACCAAACAAATGCACCGGAATAATGCATTTAGTCCGCTCTGTAATCGCTTGCTCCAATTGATACTCGTTGATCATAAAGGTGCAAGGGTTAATGTCTACAAAAACGGGCTTCAAGCGCAGCAAAGCGATGACCTCAGCCGTTGCCACAAATGTAAAGGGGGTCGTAATGACTTCGTCTCCCGGTTCTAGACCTAGAGCCATCAAGGCAATTTGCAGTGCATCGGTTCCATTCCCACAGGGAATTACTTTCTTAACTTGCAAATAGTCTGCCAAATCGGAGGCAAAATCTTTTACTACTTGCCCGTTAATGAATTGACAGCTTGTTAATACCTCCTGAAAACCAGCCTGAATCTCGTGCTCAATCTCTTGATATTGAGTTTGTAGATCGACCATGGCAAGGGGAGTGATTATAGAAGGATTGCCCATGTAAGAATCGGATTGGTGGCACGCAAATATAAAGGGAAAATGAAGGAAAATGCTTTACAATTCCT
>JBCDIO010000122.1:0-7702 GCA_038748815.1 Bacteroidota bacterium | reverse complement strand
GGGCTCTGGCCCAATTGGCGCATTGGCGGCGGCTTCCAATTCTTCAATCAAGAAGTCTTCGATCAATTCGGTAATATGCTTATTGCCGCGCTTCTTGTATCCATTCAGAATGGTTTTTTCCTTCGGGCGTTTCACCGGATCGTATTTCACTAACTCATACTGGCGAATCATGGCTAATTGATCGGCGGTGGCATGCTTTAGATTTTTGGATAAGCGATCTAGTAAAAAGCGGGTGGGTTCATAGCAACGCGAACCCCGAGCCCTACGCAAATCGGCATCGGTCTGAAACTTTACGATTAATGGATTAAACTGATCCATAAACGCATTTGACGTTTGGTAATCGTATTGGGGAGAGTCCAAAACTTCCGACAGTTTAAAGGTGCTAACGGCCATATCAAAAAGATAGGAATTACAGACATCCCCTTTATCGATGGCCATATTGAAGCGAGCCATGAGCGACTTACTGAAAATATTAGAAGAGGTAGGGTGAAGCTTAATGTTCTCCGCTTGTATTCGATCAATCAATGGTTCTACTACGCTTTTAACAAACCGCTCGCTATTGTATTGATCCGTTTTATTTGGATCGATAAATTCATCCAAACAGTTGTTATAACAACGCTGTACTTCTACCAAAATCTGTGGGTACTCAATCGGTCGAGCCTGATCTTTGATGGAACGTAACTCGGAGTAGAACTTGACTAAAAACATCAAGTGTTCTTGCTTAATCGACCTCAAGGAAGCCTTCTCCATAAAGATTTCGAACTGGCTACAAAGCCCTCGGATATCCTCTACCTTAAGGTCTACGTCATCCTCCTGTTGAATGAGGTCTAAGTAGAAATGAAAGACCGATAGATATAGGTTACTATACAAGCTATACTGCTCTTTATTGATAGTCTCTGGCTTGAGCAATTGCTCTTCGAAGGTCTTTTGCAAGAAATTGACAGTGGTTTTCTCCAGCCCAGCTACTTGATAGAATTGGGTGCTATCCTTGGCTCGATTCCAAAGATAGTGGTAATACTTATGTAGGAAATCCTCCGAGGGTACGGGTAGGTCTTGTCCCCGAAAATCCCTTCTAATATTTTTAAAGGCATTATTGAGAATTCTGGGGGTGATTTCCAGATATGGACGTTCGATATAGTCAATTCGATCGCCCTCAATTTTAACCCCTTCCTTTTCATTGTTGAGAATACCGGTTTGGAAGCAATTATAGATCGCTTTTAGGCAGGTGTTTTGCTCTTTCCGGGTAATGATCTCAAAGCTACTTAGCTGTTTTTCGGCCTCGCATCCCCGGTAATCAAAAACCCGGGGGTCGATGTCAAAGCTGCGATAAAAAAGGGGAAGTGTAGGATAGATAATATGGTCTAAATAAGGGAATGCCGAAACACCACCGATGCTGCAAAAATTTTCAACGGCGATCGTATCCTCCTCACCGACCCCTAAGCGGATATCGTCCCAATTCTTCCAATATATCTTATCCTCTGCTTGCAGTCGAATTAGTTGATCGTCTTCGAGCATAAAGGCTCCAATCTCATTAGATTTTGGAATCTCCAAATTAACTGGTAAGAAAAAGCCAACCAAGAGTAAAGCCCCTAAGAATAGTAAGAGGGCAAAAAAGACACCCCGGCCGTGTTTGTAAAATTTAGCGAGCGTGGCATCAATATACAGCTCAACCGATTGGAGAAAATTAAGCAGATTCGCCAAGGACTTAAAGAAAGTCCGTAGAGCCGATTGGTTGAAACCAATGAGGTAGAAAAAGACGGCTACGATCCCTCCACTAATCAATTTATTATTGAAGAAAGGAATCTGGTTGAGTACATTCTGATGCAAAGAATCCCAATAGATCAGCAGCAAAAAGGTTAAGGCCAGCAGGGACAAAGAGGCCAAAAGCCGAGCGCTGATGGTCTGGCGTACTTTGGGGAATTCTATGCGGATATCTTGGTCGTGGGTCACAAACTGTTGCATCGTCGCTTTGACGATGGTATCGAGTTCGTCCCGACGGTCCCGTAAAAACTTAAACTGTAGTAGTAAGGTCGGTTTTTCTTCGGCGAATACCTTTTCTAGCGGAAAGTCGGGGATCGTTAAAAATACGTGATTCGCTTCCTTAGCAGCTAAGGGTAATTGATCTTCGATGGGCTGTCCGTCGGGGGTCGTTAAGAAGGTTCCCAGCAGGACTTTCTCCTTACTCCAAACCTGCACGGTCAGTTCCGTCATGGCGAGTTCCTTCTCATAATCATCCGGAGTGAAGATCGTGATCGGAATATTAAGGGTACTTTGCCCTTTTTCGAGTAATACGGGGTCTAACTTAATCTTCATGTAGAGAACTGGTAGGCCTGTTGCACCAAGTTAAGGATGACCAGGTGCCGTTAAAATTCGCATAGACGCTTACTATAAGCATAGGAAACATACGACTTTTCCCGATATTTTTGGTTCCGTGGTAGCGGTATTTGTCTGTTATGCATCCGGATCAGACTAAAATGTGGAGAAAAAGCTTCCGGTACTCGATAAGAATCGAGAATATTCATGACCTTTAGGCCATGCCATTGTTTAGATTTAGATTCTGGTCTTGGTACACTTTTTCTGGCTTCTACCTTAGCCTTCGGTTCGCTGTAGTATTGCTCGTGGCAATCCTCCTGATTGGGATCGTAGGCTTCTACGTTTTAGAAGATTATACCTTAGTAGAAGCCTTCTATATGACCATCATCACGATCTCTACCGTAGGCTTTACAGAGGTCAAACCACTGGGGGCCAATGGACAAATCTTTGCTTCCATATTGATCATTCTGAACACCGGCACCTTCGCCTACATTCTGGCTGCCTTTTCTTTTTATGTCATTCAGGGCGAGTTGTTTAAGCAGATACACCTCCGTTTTATGGAAAAGACCATTGATGAAATGCAGGGGCATGTAATCCTTTGTGGGTACGGCCGCTATGGCAAAGAAATAGCCACTCATTTTCATAATCACCATGTACCTTTCGTACTGGTTGATCGGGAAGAGAAGGTCATCGAAGAGATTCAACAGAGTGCGGAAAAGCTCAAATATGTGCAGGGTGATGCTACCGATGAGGATATTCTATTGAAAGCGGGTATTCTCAGGGCCAGCGCACTCATTTCTGCGCTTCCAGAGGATACAGAGAATGTATTTACGGTACTAACCGCTCGGCAATTAAGCCCTGTCTTAAATATTATTAGTCGGGCTCAGCAAAAGAAATCCGTTGCTAAAATCTCCTTAGCAGGCGCCAATCACGTGGTCATGCCAGAACAAATTGGTAGCTTTTACATGGCAACCCTAGTAGACAAGCCAGAATCTATCGAATTCTTCACGCAAATTAGTCGAGATAGTGGAGATATTGGTTTTGAGGAAATGTCTTACGATCATATGCCAGCCTCCTGCCTGGATAAATCGATCCAAGAGTTAGCTATTCGGAAAGCTACCGGAGCTAATATCATTGGATTCCGCCAACCGGACGGCTCTTTTATGGTGAACCCACCACCGGGGACTCGCTTGGTAAGAGGTTCCAGCTTTATTGTGTTAGGAAGCGCTGATCAGCTGGTAAAGTTGAAGAATTATCTAGCAACTTATTCGGTGTAAGGCAGTGGTAATTCTGCGTAGTACGTATCGTAGTCTTCCATTCGGATCTGGAATCCTCGCTTTTCAAAGATCTTGAGCATTCCTCGATTAGACGCTAAAACCGTTGCTGTAATTTTTCGATAGCCCATCTTCTGCCCAATTTCCAGAATGTAATCCGTGAGAATGCCACCCAGGCCCCGTCCTTGCCAGGGGTCAGCGATTTCAATTGCGTATTCTGCAGTTTCATTGAAGGCATCCCCGACGATGCGTACGACACCCGCCATTTGAGGTTGTCCACCAATGTCGACCAAAGCGGCAATCGCCATTTCCCGATCGTAATCGATCTGGGAGAATCGACTTAACATTTCGTGGGTAAATTTGGGTATGTACCCAAAGAAACGCAGATAAGCACTCTCTTTGGAGAGCAATTCGTACATCTGTTTTTCCAGTGGTTCGTCTTCCGGTTTAATTGGGCGAAGCAACACTCGTTCCCCGTCCCGCAGTGTAATCGTCTTAGTGTATTGCTCGGGGTAGGGAGGGATCACCAAGTGGTCATAGGAATCCGGGCGGTGCTGAAGTGGGATAGGATGTAAGAATACCTTAGCGTCGATAGCTACCAGATCTTTCGTTTTACTTATCCCCAGAGGATTTATGATGAAGGTATGGATCTCCGGATGGTCCATCAGGAGATAGGCAAACTTGTACAGGAAGAACTGGATCGCTTCCAGGTCGGTCCGTTCTAGATGTCGATATCCTTTGAGGAGCTGAAAGATATGGGTTGGCTCCATGATTCGTTTAGCCAGGGCCATGGTTAAAGGAGGTAAACCCACTGCCATATCCTGAAATACTCGGTAGGCAATGCCTCCCAAGCCGAAGGAAATCATTGGTCCAAACAATGGATGGTATTGTCCTAGTACCACCAATTCGTAGAGCTGGCGCGCGCGGGGCTCTACGCGCACTCCCTCGAAGGTAGCCTCTGGTTTTTCTCGCTGTACATTGGCCTTTACTTCCTGGAAAAAATCGGCTGCTTGTTGTTGCGTTCGAATGGAAAGATTAACGCCTCCGAGCATGGATTTGGAGCCGACCCCGAGACCCTCCAGTTTCATAACCGCAGGGAAGCCAACTTCTTGTGCTAGCTTACGAGCGGCCGTTGAGGAGCTGGCAATCTTACCGGGTAGAAACGGTAGGTCATAAGCTTCTAAAATGGAGCGGGCTTCGCGACCAGAAAGCTCCATTCGTTCTTCGGCTCGTACCTTCTTAATGATTGCTGCTGTCTTGGTTCGGTTGGGAGAAAAACGCTGCGGAATGATGGGCGGAGTTTCTTGCAATAATGCAATATTTCGTTGGTAGCGCCACATATATAAAAAGACGTCTACTGCACTTTCCGGAAAGCGATAAACGGGAATCTTTCCCTCGTCGAGCAACTGCTTGCTAATGCTATTCTTCCCTTCCCCCATCAGTACCACAAAGATGGGCTTACGGCTTCTGGCGGTTGTTTTAATAATGGTACTTACTACTGCGGTAGATGGTTCGGGACCGAAAGGACTTAGAATGACTAAAATACCGTCAACGTCGACTTTTTTGAGTTGAGCACTCAGACTTTTCTCAAAAGCATCGGGCAAAAAATGCAGGGATAGGTTGATTAAACTACGCTGCACCACCGGAGCCCCGATAGCTTGTTGCAGGGTATTGGACTCTTTAGTACTGTAATGGGCCAGCTGACCGCCGTGCTTGCGTAATCGATCAATGGCCAGGTTTGCCGGGCCAACCGCATTTGAAATAATGGCTAGGCGGTTATTGGTTGGTCGGGGCTGCAAGGCTAAAGCCTGGGCACAGTTGAATAATTGGGATAATTTTTCTACCCGGATAATACCAGCTCGCCGGAAAGCAGCGGTGAATGCCTGGTCGTTGCTAATGAGTTGAGCAATGGGAGGTGCTTTCACCCGGTGTGTCTCAGCATCTGTTTTTAAGACCAGAATGGGCTTATTACGGCTAAAAGCCCGGGCTGCACTCATAAACTTCTTGGCCTGCTCTAAGGATTCTAGGTAGATTAGAATGGAAGAAGTGCGGGAGTCGGCTCCAAAGTAGTCAATGAGATCCCCCAGGTGTACATTGATCACCTTTTCCATGGAAACAAAATAGCTAAAACCAAGCTTTTGCGTTTCCGCTCGCCGCAGGATGGAGGCACATAGGGCATTTGACTGCGAAATAAAAGCAACGCGTCCGGCTTTAGGCTGCCCCTGAGAATAGCTAGCGTTTAATGGGTGATGCGGGTTGATAATCCCCAAGGCATCGGGACCGATGATCGGTATTTGGGCCTTTTGTGCCGTTTTATGGATCTGTCGTAAGGCGGCTCTACTCTGGGTGTTATCTTCCCGAAAACCATTGGTCAGAATGAGAATGCCTCCGCAATCAATCTGGGTGCATTCTTTTACCAAACCGGCAACGGTTGAGAAAGGGGTTGCAATGATGGCGAGATCCACGGGATGTCCTACGGCTTTGATATTACGCAAGCAAGGAAATCCGTATACCCGTCGATGTTTTGGGTTGATTGCGTAGAGCTGCCCCGGAAATTTTGCCTGAATCAAATTGTGAAAAACGGCTTGTCCCAAAGAGTTACTTCGTTCCGAGCCACCAATGACGGCAATGGATGTTGGATTAAAAACTCGGTTTAATTTTGGGAGCATTCGTTGATGATATTCAGAATTTCCAATGTGGTTGTAGATAACTAATTAGGCCGTTAATGTGCATTTCGTAGGTATCCCAGGCATTCATACTAGATTCTGTCGGTTTTTCGGGATAAGGAATTTTTTCCCCGTTAATACCCGCTTTGAAGTTGAGGGCCGATCGACGCAGTTCTTCTAGGTTGTAACCACCTTCTAAAACGGCAAAAATATTGGAAAATCGTTCACGAAGCATTCTTCCAATGATGTAATAGGCACTAGCAGACAAACGTAAATCGAGCAGTAAATCGTGTTCGTGGGCGTCGAAGCCGGCAGAAACGGCCACTACATCCGGCGTAAATTGTTCGGCAATGGGTAATATGGCTTCAATCCCGCGTAGGAAAATGTCATCGCCCGAGCCTGCGGGTAGGGCTAGATTCACCGTATAACCAGTGCCAATTCCTGTCCCAATTTCATTGATAAATCCTTTGTGTGGGAAGGCCGGATACTGATGCAAGGAGGTAAATAAAACCTCCTTTCGATTATAAAAGATAGCTTCTGTGCCGTCGCCAAGATGCCCGTCAAAATCCAAAATCCATACTTTCTTTCCCTGGCGTACCAATCGCTCAGTGGCTATGGCAATATTGTTAAACAGGCAAAAACCACTGGCTTTATTAGCGTAGGCGTGGTGTCCTGGGGGGCGTACAATGGCGAAATCTCCTTGGTCGCTGGCTTTTATGGCTGCCCCAACGGCGGCACAAGCAGCATCGTAGCTATACTCCGAAAGAACGGTGTCTCCGTCAATAGCCATGCCTCTACGGGCGGCTTCTTCGATTTGCAAAATGTACCATTCTGGATGAATAAGTCCTAGGTAGGCACTGCCATCGGGAAGATCAGCGGAGGGTAGCTGGCCAAAGATTTCCATGCGCTTCCGGTTTTCGGGGTGGTGACCACCGGTGTCATGCTTTAAGCAGCGATCGTTGTAAAGTAAATTCATAGTAGGGCTGCAGTAATTGAATGGACAACCTACAAAAAAATGTGGAGCTTCTAGGTGCGGAAAGTCACTGAAAACGGGAGTTGAATCAAAAGGCAAAAGGGGGGTAGAGGTAAGGGCATACCAAGAAGGATACCCTCACCTCAGGGTTCTCTTGTGATTATTGGGATGATGTAGGGGTGTTATTCCTAGTATGGGTAATATCCAGAATTCAGGCCCTGAAAAGGACTGTTTATTTTCTGAATTGAAGGAGTTTTGCGCAAAGCAAAATATTGGACTTGGAGTTTGCTGCAAATAAGTCTAAGATGAATCATTCTCTACGATTGCAATATACTAGAAATATTGCGAAATGAAAGATAAGTTCAAGTATTTATACCTAAAACGAACGAGTTTAGGCCAAAACTTATCGTCGTCACCGCCCATATCGATGAGCCCAAGAACCACACCGCCATCACGGCCATTGTACGTGTCATCGC
>JBCDIO010000121.1:0-7714 GCA_038748815.1 Bacteroidota bacterium | reverse complement strand
TTTTTCAAAAAAAAGATAAAAACACTTGTTTTGTGCCTCTAAATCGCCACTTTTTTGACCAATCACCCAGCCAAAACTTCCGTTCCCTAGCAAATTATCCCCGGTAACTCAAACAGATCATCCTTTTTTGGGTACATTCGTTTACTTAGTACTAGCAAAGAAGAGAGATCATTCTGGGAATGCTCAAACTATACGTTTGCATCTACCGCTCGAAATAATCACTACAAAGGGTATACAGCTTGGCCTCGACTGAACAATTTCATCCTACCTACCGGACTCGTACTTATGTTGATGTGGTATTGCCAATCGCAATCGCCAACACATATACCTATTATGTACCAGACGAATGTTTAGATCAAGTAACCTTTGGAGTGCGGGTAGAGGTCCAATTCGGAAAAAACAAATTGTACTCCGCCCTAGTTGTCAAAGTACACGGGGAGGCCCCTGTGGCCTATCAACCTAAAGAAATCATTGCTGTCATTGATGAGAGACCTATCATATATCCAGTTCAATATACCTTCTGGCAATGGATTGCTCAATATTATGTGTGCTACCTTGGCGAAGTAATGAATGCTGCGCTACCCTCCAGTTTGAAATTGAGTAGTGAGACAAGTATTCGGTTAAGTCCACTGTACGATCATTCTTTTGCAGGATTGAGTGATCAAGAATTTATGATCACCGAAGCTCTAACGATACAAGAAGTACTAAAGGTGGAAGACGTCCAGCAAATTCTGCAGGTTAAGAGCATTTACCAGGTTATTCAACGCTTACTGCAAAAGAAGATCATTTACCTAGAAGAGAATATACAGGAAAAATTTAAACCCAAAAAAATACATGCCGTCCGCCTTGTAGAGCCATACGCTTCCCAACCAGACCTAATGGAGGAGGCTTTCGAGCTTTGCAGTCGGTCTACCCGACAGGTAGAAGCACTGATGGCTTTCATCACTCTCTCTCAACAGAGCGATAGTCCAATAAGACGGAGCATTCTTACCAAGAAAGCTCAAGTAGATGCCACGGTGATTCGCGCCATTGAAAAAAAAGGGATTTGGGAAATCTACGAACAAGAGATTAGCCGAATCGGAAAATACTCGAAGGATCTGGAAGATAGTGCTCCTCTTTCTCCGACTCAAGCAAAGGCTTTAGAAGAAGTGGAAGCTGCCTTCACCCAGAACCAAACCGTACTTTTGCATGGGGTCACGGGCAGCGGTAAAACTCGAATTTATGTAGAGCTGATACAAAAGGCGATTGCTCGTCGGGAACAGGTATTGTACCTACTGCCAGAAATTGCCCTTACTACGCAGATCATACAACGCTTACAGCGCATATTTGGAGATCGGATTGCCGTTTACCATTCGCGTCTTAACCCTATGGAAAGAGCCGAGCTTTGGCAAAAAGTAGCCCAGGGGCACTCCATTGTTCTTGGCCCTCGCTCTGCTTTATTCTTACCCTATCAGAATCTGTCGATGGTTATCGTCGACGAGGAACACGACCCTTCCTTCAAACAACGAGATCCCGCACCGCGCTACCACGGCCGAGACGCTGCTATCTTTCTCAGCCACCTGCACAAGGGCAAGGTACTCCTCGGTACCGCCACCCCAGCCATAGAGACATTCCAAAACGCCCGATCCGGTAAATACGGATTAGTCACACTTAACGAGCGGTTTGGGAACCTCAAAATGCCCATTATCGAATTGGTTGACCTGAAGAAAGAGGCGAGACAGCGTTCTAATCAAGCCCTTTTCAGCAACCAATTGATCGAAGAGATCAAAGAAACGCTTCAACGGTCCGAACAAGTGATCCTCTTTCAAAACCGGCGGGGATACGCCCCTCGCCTTCAGTGCAACAATTGTGGTTGGACCCAGCATTGTATACACTGTGATGTTGGTTTAACGTATCACAAATTTCGGGATCAGTTGCAATGCCATTGCTGCGGGTACCGTCAAGCGGTTCCCGAGCACTGTCCCGCTTGCGGAAGTCATGATCTACAAATGAAGGGCTTCGGGACCGAAAAAATTGAAGACGATCTAAAAATTTACCTACCAGAAGTGCGAGTAGCTCGCTTCGACCTAGATACGGTACGATCTAAGCAAGCACACGCCCGGATTATCCGTGATTTCGAGGATCAAGAATTAGATATTTTGGTTGGCACTCAAATGGTCACCAAGGGGCTCGACTTTGACCGAGTGGGTTTAGTTGGTGTTTTAAGTGCCGATCAATTATTGCATTTCCCCGATTTCCGAGCCACCGAACGAGCGTTTCAACTGATCACTCAGGTGGCTGGAAGAGCCGGACGTAAGCACCAACAGGGAAAAGTACTGGTACAAACTTACCAACCGGATAATCCAGTTTTACAAGAAGTGATCACCTACGACTACGAACGGTTTTACCAACGAGAAATCCAGGAGCGGCAATCCTTTTTATATCCGCCTTATTATCGGTTAATAAAAGTGACACTCAAGCACAAACGCCCGGAGATCTTAAATCAAGGAGCTCGACTGTACGGCCAAGTGTTACAGAAAAACCTGGGCGACTGGGCGCGGGGCCCAGCTATCCCCTATATTTCCAGAGTCCGGTCCTATTACTTGCTGGACTTTTTGATAAAACTGGAGCGAAAGAAAGAGCGAACGGAAGAAACCAAAAAGCTATTACAAAAAACAACTGACTGGTTACGCCAGCAGGAAGGTTGCTCTACCATTCGAGTAAATATTGATGTAGATCCGTATTAAGTACTTTGTAAACTAAGTATTAAGAGTATTGTTATTTATGGGGTTCTGAAAATATAGGATCACTTCGGTTCCCTCCGCCTCTCCATGTTCTCCCGTATGATCTATAATTTCTAAATACATCGACGTATTAGAAATATCATTCATCAGCTCAAGCCGTTCCTCCACATTCTTCACTCCCATAGGAGCATGCTTTTTCTTACGTGGAATTTTGGCCGCAGCCGCTCTTCCAATGCCATTATCACGAATCCGGCAAACCAGATACCCACCTTCTCTCTGAAAATTCATTTTCAATATCCCGATGTTTGCGCTCGGCATTAGTCCGTGCCAGATTGCATTTTCTAAAAATGGTTGTATGGCCATAGAAGGAACTAATAAATCGAACGAGACCAAGTCGGATGCGACATCTATCTGAAATTGGAATTTTTCACCAAATCGTAACTTTTCTAATTCCAAATAAGCTTTTAATCCCTCAATTTCTTCCTCCAGGCTAATCCAACTTCTTTTTGAATGTTCCAGAATGCGGCGGATCAGGCGGGAAAATCGGGAAAGATAGGTCAACGCATTATGTTGATCATTCTCTGAAATAAACAATTGGATACTATTCATGGCATTGAATACGAAATGGGGATTGATTTGAGCCCGCAGTGCCTTCTGTTCGGAGCGTAGCACCTGCTCCCGCAATTGGTTCTTTTTCTTCTGGCGACGGTACCAGATTGACCAAGCACCCCATATGGAGCCGAATAAAACGATCCAGCAAAGCACTTTAAACCATAACGTCTGGGTAAAATGGGGTAAGATCGTGAAGGAAGCAGCCTTGGCAGTGCTAGGGTTTGCCCTAAACGGATCTAGCGTTTGTACTTCGAAGGTATAATTACCTGGTGGTAAATTCGTGTAGGCAGCTTGTCGATTCTGTGTAGTTTGCCAATCATCATCATACCCCAATAACCGAAACTGATAATTCACTCGTTCGGGTGATTGGTAGAATAAGCCGATAAAATGAAAAGTTAGATCAGTCTGAGTATGAGAGAATTTAAGATCAGGTCCAATGGATCGTAAAGAATCCTGGAGCTCTACGCCTAAGATGTGCAACTGCGGGGTACTGAGAGCCGGTTCTTGGACCCTATCGTCCAATAAACATAGGCCCCGGGAAGTAGCAAACCAGACCGCACCTTCGAAAAACTCCATATCTAGGATTTCTTCTGACCTTAAACCTTCCGCGCTACTTAAGGACATAGGGCTTTCTAGTCCTAGATTCTGGAAATCAGAAAACCAGTTAACTCCCCGATTGCTACCAATCCAAAGATCACCATCGGGGCTTACCGCTAAACACTTTATGAAATTACTGTTAATCAGGGGTTTCTCGATTGTTCGGAAAGCCCCCGTATGCGGGTTGAGCCATAAAACTCCTTCCCCTTTTGTACCAACTAAGACTGATCCATCCGACAGAGGCTGGATATCGGTGATCCGAATCTTGGTTGCTGGGAAAACCAATGAAAGATCTTGTACGGTGGAATCTATACTTAAGAAAAGGCCATCGTCGGAGCCAATCCACAAACTATCTGTACCTTGAAATTCCAAACTAAACACTCGAGACAGATTGTACGATACGTGCAAGGGAATAACCTCCGTTCCCTCCAATTGAAACGTCCCCCATCCGTGCATTCCCCCGTAGGCGACGACTCCTTCTGAGTTGAGCGATAGGCTCTTGGAATTAATTTTTTGATCGAAAGGGATTCCGACAAAGGAGTTTCCCGACCAAAGCGCTTTATTAGTAACCAAAAGGGAGGTGTCAGAAAGACTTTCCAAATCATTCATACTAGCGATCGTATTGGTCTTATATTGTCGCAAACTCATCGCTTCACTCCAGGAAAATAGTTGACCATTGTACGTTCCGATCCAAAGTTGGTTTCTCCATAAACCAAGCGTAGTTACCTTTCGAGTAACGAGTGGATTGCCCAGTTCTAAGGTCTTAATATTGGTGCAGGGCAACATAAACACGCCGTCCTCTAAGGTCGAAAACCAAGTATTCCCAAACTGATCGGTGTGAATATCTGTCACCGATTGGTTCGAGAGTATTTCTTGGTATTCATTCCCTCCAAGCTTCCCCGGGGGATATCGACGTGCACCATAACCAGCAAGCCAAACGGCCCCCGAAGGTTCTTTAGCAAAAACTAGATTCAGGATTTGATCTGGGAAACTATCTAGTATTTGGTTTTGGTGGTCCAGAAAGTATGCGTCTTGTCGGGTTCCAAATACCGTATATTGGTCATCTACCTCTAGGTAGTTCCGCTTTTCTTCCCAGAAGAAATTTTCCCGTTGTAGATATTGATGCACCGATGAATAGGCAGGAACATTTCGGACTTCTCGTAATTGATCTTTCAAAAAGCGACCTTGGCTCGGCACTATATGGATAGCACCTTCTAGGCTCAGCTCATACACCTGCGGAATCAATATATTAGATAAGCCGACGGTAAACCGAACATTTCCATTTGGTAAAGGCAGAAAATGGTCAATGTATTGATCTCCTAGTAGTTGAAGTAGAGAGTCGTTGGCAGGGTGAGGATATACCTTGCCGTGTTCGACGTAGCCTAAGCCACCGGAATAACAAGCAAACCAGATGCGACCCTGCTCGTCTTCTCGTAAATCAAAGACTGTGTTATCCCATAACCCTTCATTGTTGGTATACACTTGAAATTGATGACCATCAAACCGAGCTAAACCATGGTCCGTGGATAACCAAATATACCCTTCCTTGTCTTCTAGGATATCGTGTACTTCCGAAGAAGGTAAACCGTCGGACAAGGTATAATGACGAAGGTATAACTCCTGATTTTGTCCGAATAGCGCAAAGGGAACTACCAGGAAGAACAAAAGGAACCTACGAAAATGATTCATACAATCCATACGTAGGGAAAATAAGCATTCTGCCGCAAAGCAACCAGTAGCAAAAGAGGTTGCCTCCAAATGGAGACAACCTCAGAACTACGTAAAGGAGTTCCAGTGTTACTGGAACATAACTTTTTGGTATTGGTGATCTTGTTGATCATTGAAAAGCTCCAGGATGAGCATTCCTTTTTGGGTACCAACGGCTTGTAAGTCCAACTGGGTGGTAGGCTCCATAATTAGCTGCTCCCGCACTACTTGCCCAGTGAGATCGTATACTCGTAAAGTAGCTGGAAGGACCATGCTGGTCTGTAAGGTTAATTCTCCGGAGGTCGGATTTGGGAAGACCTTCAAATTACCAATTCGTGCTTTTTCAATAAGCGGTTCATCAAGGCTGGGGGCTGCTGATTTCTCTACTTTAATACAGCAGTCTTTTACGACAACCTTATCACAGAAGGACGCTATACAACACTCCTCATTACCATCGTCAGCGATGGCCGTAACACAAACATTGTAGGTTCCAGGCGCGAACAAGTGATTCACGTTTTGCCCCGTTGCGGTAGTACCATCTCCGAAGTCCCAGAACCAGTTGGTCACAGGGTGGTTACTGGAATTAATAACTCCGGTGAATTCGTACAAACAATCTAAAGCATTGGCATTCCAGCTTACCTCCAGTTCACAGGGCAGTTCTTCGCATCCTTCGATCCAAATTTCTTGACAGAATTCTCGGCGGATACAACACCCCTCTTCATCAATGGCGTAAATTTCTAGGCATACGACCGCAGACTGCGTATTGGTAAAGATGTGGCTGAGGTTCTGTGTATTACCAATGGGTACTCCATTTGCAGTCCAGTTCCAGGCAATGATTTGCATCCCTGGGTTTACCGAAGAAGCGTCAAAGAAGTCGATGGTGCAAGGGCCCTGTCCTGGTTGCCAGTCAAAGGCTGCTTCGCCGTCACAGGGCTCACCACCTCCACCGCCTTGGGTATTCCCAAAGTCAACATTGGAATTCACCACTCCGGGAGCAACTGTTATAGTATAGGTTCCGGCACCGCCGGGCTCGGTTTGGGTCCAGCCGGCTTGCATCGTTTCTGAGACTGTGTAAGTTCCTGGAGGAAGATTGTTAAAACAGTAAGTACCGTTTTGATCCGTCAGTTGAGGAGCGACCACCGCCGGTGTGAGATTGATTTGCCAATTCGGCAAGCCGTTTTCCCCAAAGTCTTGGGTTCCATTCCCATTTAAGTCATTGTATTTAAATCCACAAATAGACCCAACATCCGTACAACAAGCGGAGGTAAGTAGATTAGCTCCAGTAATATCTCCATATAACATCATCCCGGAGGCCTCTCCATTAATGTTACGTATATCAACCCGTAAACAATGGCGGCCTTGGGGTAAAGCAATGGTTGTATCAATTGGAATACCCACTTGAAAATTGTGTTTTGCCAGAGAACCTGTACTAGGTGTAGGTTGATAAGGATTTGTAAACGGAATATTTATTCCTCCTACACTTATCGCATCAATCATATCGTCTGCAAATACCCGAAAATCAAGCGTTACCTCCGTATCTTCGCATAGACAGAAACAACGCTCAAAGGTGTAGGGAGTACCAGTTGCGTTATTTGCGTTCAAATCATCTACGTTAAAACCGGAGATCCAATTAGCTGCCGTAGTATCGAACCAAGCGGTGTTAGGTACAATAACCCAAGCGGGGCCGAGATTTACGGGTGGTATATTAGGAGCTTGCACTAAATTCCAGAACCCGTCTTGAACAGTGGCCGGGTCAGTATCATTGTAAAGAACTCCGCCATTTGCATAATCTACCCCAGTATTAATGCCAAGTACATTCGTTTGACATCCCAATAAATCACACCGCTCTTCAAACTGAGCGAAAGACAAAGCTGGCAATAGGCATAGCCAGCCCAAAACAAGCAAAAGTGCTTTATTCATAGCATACGGTTTTTGAACAATAAATAATTGGGTGAAACCTCTACGGGAGGTACACCATTAGAAAGCACTGCTGTTGGGACGTCCGTTACAACAGATGTAAAACATTAGTGGGAATAGATGTGCTAAGTACTTTGTAACCTAATTTTCTAAGTATT
>JBCDIO010000120.1:0-7758 GCA_038748815.1 Bacteroidota bacterium | reverse complement strand
GATCTGGAATGCGAATATCCAGATCAGTAGATTGTAGCAAGAGCGCTAGTAATTGACTAGTTCCCTGCTGAGCGATCGAGGTAGCGCCGGCCAATAGAGCGATCTGACCTTTACGATCATCGGGGGCTCGATGTACTTTAGGGGCCTGTCCAAACCAAGGCATACCCTGAGCGCGGGCCCGCTGACGAACGCCTGGCATCGCAATCTCCTCTACGCAAATAACGGGAGGTTGATACTTTGCCAGTAGCTCATAACTTCGATCAGCAAACTGTTGAATGGTTGGATGATCCGGAAAAGCGCTTAGAAAGATGTCGGCCCAGAGGTAAGATCCCATCAAGACTGCATCAGATCGCAAGTTGAGTGCTCCTACGTAATTATCGCAGAGAAGCACGTCGGCGGTTTGTAGCGCGGGAATTGCAGCTAAACGCTGTTCCCAAGCGTAGAGTCGTTCTTCCGTATAGAAGTCTGGCTCCAAAGACCACCGTACCGCCGGGGCTAGGTACCCCGTGTGCAGATTGGTTTCCGGGCGGTAAAGGATTCCCGTTTTTTCCCAATCGCGGGTTAGATCCAGTTGCCATTGTTCGCAAACCAGATCAATGCGAAGGTCGGGCTGCTGCTGCACCAGGGCGTGTAGCAGCCCGACCAAGCGCTTGAAATGGCCGAGGCCATTTTCACAAAGAATACAGGCTATATGCCGCAAGAGAATAGATTCTTTTACTAGCCGATGATCATACCTGCTCCCATGGTTTCGTGTGTTTGCTCATCGATCAGCAACACAGAACCAGTGATGCGATTCTTCCGGTACGCATCGTGGAACAAAGGCTTGGTTGTCCGGATCACCACCCGGGCAATATCGTTCATCTTAATGGTCTTGTCTTCCAAGTCGCGGTGTAAGGTATTGATGTCCAAGCGGTAACGAATCTCTTTTACCATACACAAGGCGTCTTGTGTCGTATGTCGGATCGCATACTTTCCACGCACTTGTAAAGGACGGTCGTTAAACCAGCAAATCATCAATTCTAGATCCTGACCAACTTCTGGTACATTATTTTCCCGAACGATCATATCTCCCCGACTGAGATCTAGATCGTCTTCCAATAATAAGGTACAAGACATCGGAGGGAAGGCTTCTTCTACTTCACCGTCAAAGGTGTCGATCTTAGCGATCGTACTGGTAAAACCGGAAGGTAACAAGCGTACTTTGTCTCCTTTCTTATATACGCCACCGGCAATCCGCCCGGCGTAACCACGGTAATCGTGAAATTCATCCGTATTCGGACGAACGACGTACTGTACCGGGAAACGGCAGTCGATGAAGTTGTGGTCAGAAGCAATGTGTACATTCTCCAAGTAGTACAACAAGGTTGGCCCTTCGTACCAACTGGTCTTTTCAGAACGCTCTACTACATTATCTCCTACCAAAGCAGAGATGGGGATAAAGTGGATATCGTATACGTCTAGCTTAGAAGCAAATGCTTCGAAGTCTTCTTTGATCTTTTCGTACGCTTCTTCCGAGTAGTCGACCAAGTCCATCTTGTTGATACAAACTACCATGTGTGGAATTTGCAACAAAGAAGCAATGATCGCGTGGCGGCGAGTTTGCTCCACTACCCCATTCCGCGCATCGATCAGGATTAAGGCAACGTTGGCGGTAGAGGCACCAGTCACCATATTACGAGTGTACTGGATGTGGCCCGGAGTGTCGGCAATGATGAACTTTCGACGGGGTGTAGAGAAGTAGCGATACGCTACGTCGATGGTAATCCCTTGCTCCCGTTCGGCTTTCAGACCATCGGTCAAAAGAGCTAGGTTAACCCCTTCTTCCCCACGACGTTCGGTACTTTGCTTAACGGCTTCGTATTGGTCTTCGAAAATAGATTTGCTATCGTAAAGGAGACGACCGATCAGGGTGCTTTTTCCATCATCTACGCTACCCGCAGTGGTGAAGCGTAGCAACTCCATTTTATCGTAATTCTCGATGGTCTCTTGACTATTATTTGGATGCATGTCTGCTAAAATTTTAAAGCGGTTGGTAAATGAGGTTGACTAGAAGTACCCTTTTTTCTTACGGTCTTCCATAGAAGTTTCAGAACGCTTATCATCCGTACGTCCTCCCCGCTCGGTCATCCGAGTGGTAGCAACTTCCTGGATGATTTTTTCCAAGGTATCTGCTTCTGATTCCCAAACTCCGGTACAGGTCATATCACCGATGGTCCGGCAACGCACCATTTTTTCTATGACTTTCTCGTCGGGGCGACGCTGAATCACAGGCGTTTCAGCCAACAGCGTACCTTCCCGCTCAAATACATTCCGTTTGTGGGCGTAGTACAGGCTTGGTAATTCTACTTTTTCGTAGGCCAGATACATCCACACATCTAATTCCGTCCAGTTACTGATTGGGAACACCCGGAAGTGCTCGCCGTAGTTTTTCTTTCCGTTAAATAGATTCCAAAGCTCGGGGCGTTGGTTTTTTGGATCCCACTGGCCGAATTCGTCCCGGTGTGAGAAGAAACGCTCCTTCGCCCGCGCTTTTTCTTCATCCCGACGAGCACCACCGAGTGCTGCATCGAATTTTCCATTCTCCAACGATTCTAGTAAAACCGCTGTTTGAAGTCCATTCCGGCTGGCGTTGAACCCTTTTTCTTCTACCAATTTCCCTTGATCGATCGCATCTTGTACAGAGCCTACAATCAGGCGAGCACCTAGTCTTTCTACCAGTGAGTCCCGAAACTCAATCGTTTCTGGGAAGTTGTGACCGGTGTCAATATGTAGTAAAGGAAAAGGAATACGCGCTGGATAGAATGCCTTTTGCGCTAAGTGCACCATTAAGATAGAGTCTTTTCCACCGGAGAACATCAGTACAGGGTTCTCAAACTGGGCGGCTACTTCGCGTAGCACGTAAATCGACTCTGATTCCAGTTCCTTTAAGTGATTCAAATGATAATTCATGGCCTTTGATTCAAAGTTGAATAGCTAAATAAGGTTCTTTCTGTTGGTCTGCTCTGCAAAAGCGGCAAACATTATAGACGGATATGAGGAAGGGCAAAAGCGTAAACGGCTTCGACGGCTTCTTCTATGGTCATTTCGTTGGTCTTAATCTCGAGATCCGGATTGACTGGTTCTTCGTACGGCGAATCGATTCCTGTAAATCCTTTTATGGCTCCGCTCCGAGCCTTTTGGTACAATCCTTTTACATCGCGATCTTCACACACCTCTAAAGGGGCGTTGATATAGATCTCTAGAAAATCATCTGCCCCGACGACTCCCTTGGCAAAGTCCCGGATTTCCTTCGTTGGGCTGATGAAGGAGTTCAGGGTAATGACTCCAGAGTTCAAGTAAAGCTTGGCAACTTCTGCTATCCGGCGGATATTTTCCTGGCGGTCTTCGATGGTGAAGCCCAGATTATTATTGATTCCAGAACGAATATTATCTCCGTCTAGGACCTGCGCAAAAAATCCTTCGTTGTGCATTTTGCGCTCTAGGTGTTGAGCAATCGTGCTTTTCCCTGATCCTGATAAGCCGGTTAACCAAAGGACTTTACCGCGTTGGTTCAGCCTTTGTTCGCGGTCGGCCCGCATCAGTAGCCGATCAAAAATAGGATGGATATTTTCTGCCACAAGCTTCGATTTATGATTTTACGGAAGCGGATTCTTTAGTATTATCAGCCACTGTTGCTTCTGATGATTCTTTCTTTTTGGATCTAAAGGGATTCATTCGGCGAATGGAGCCACGTGGAGCCATTTGCCAAGCCCGCTCGTGTAAATAATAGAGCGCAAATTTGATAAAAAATTCGATGGCACCAATCTCCAGTGCTAAAGAGATGTCTCCGGTTTTGAAAAGAGCGATGAGGATAATGGTGGTAGTTGCCACTACTCGCCAAGTAATCCCCTTCATTATGCTCCGTAAATGCGATTCTTTTCCTGCTCCCATGTCAAGTTCGGATATGGCTTCGCCGTCGATAAGTCGCAACTTATCGCCCAGTAAAACCGGATTCTAGACTTCAAGTAATTAAGTTAATTACTTGATTATCAACAGCAGAAGGCAATTAAACCTTCCTCAACAGGTTTTTATCGACGCTGATCCGCAAAGAATACCCCATGCGTTCGAGGTCTATAACTACTTGTTGTTTATCTCGGTCATCGATTAGAGTTCCTTGTAAGCCCGTTAAATTACCGGCGATTAACTCTACCCGATCTCCTCTTTCTAATTGAGTGGGGCTTGCCGTCACCTCCCAGCTTTCGCCCAGTACTCGTTTGAGTAACTCTATCTCTTCGTCGGGGATCGATATGAGATTGTTGGAAAATCGAACAAAATCAACGACCGGCTCCGTCTCGAGAACAGGAACGTATTGCGCTTTGGTGATCTTGACAAACACGTAGCAAGTAATGAGTGGCAACTCCACTTTCTTGACTTTACGCGTGTATTGGCGAGTGAACGTTTGCAGGGGTAAATACGTGGTGATCCCCTTTTTTTCTAATTGCTTAAAGGCAGCTTTTTCGCTTTTGTACCGAGTATATACGGCAAACCATTTAGCCACATTTGGGTCGAGATGGTTTTCTGCATGATTCGGCTTATCACTCATTGCTCTTATAGACGCCAGTACGTGATCCCGTTTTTAGGATCGTCGTAAATGGCTTTTAGGTCCATCAGGATAGGATCGCTCCCCATGATGGAAGAAAAATAATCATGTTTCAATGCACGGTATTCTGTATGATTCACGGCCACAATGACGGCATCGTAATCATTAGAAACTTTATCAACCAGTGTTAATTTGTATTCGTGGGCTACTTCATTGGGCGAAGCGTAGGTATCGGTCAAGTGAACATTGATGGAGTAGTCCATTAATTCTCGGACCAGGTCTACGACTTTAGAATTGCGGATATCGGAAACATTCTCTTTAAAGGTTACCCCCATAACGAGCACCTTCGAGTTGCCGGGTCCCTTACCCCGTTGAATCAGCATTTGCACCAAACGCTTTGCGATAAAGGCAGGCATCCCATCATTAATCCGACGACCACTCAGAATAACCTGAGGGTCGTACCCAACTTCTTTGGCTTTGTGTAATAAATAGTAAGGATCCACTCCGATACAGTGACCGCCCACTAAACCTGGGGAAAACTTTAAGAAGTTCCACTTTGTCCCGGCGGCCTTCAGTACTTCTTGGGTATCTACGCCTAATCGATCGAAGATGATGGATAGCTCATTGACAAAAGAGATATTCAAGTCGCGTTGGGTGTTTTCAATCACCTTGGCGGCTTCGGCTACTTTAATGGTCGGTGCTTCGTAAATACCAGCAGTGATGATGGAACCATAGACTGCGGAAATTTCTTTTAAAGCCTCTTCGTCGCTCCCCGATACGATCTTGAGAATCTTATCAATCGTTCGTTCCCGATCACCGGGATTGATGCGCTCCGGCGAGTAGCCAATTTTAAAATCTTCACCGAGCTTTAAGCCGGATTCTTTCTCCAGAATAGGCAGGCAATCTTCTTCGGTACAACCTGGGTATACCGTTGATTCAAAGACCACGTAGTCTCCTTTTTTAAGTGCTTTACCCACAAAGTGGCTAGCACCGATAACGGCTTTCAGATTAGGTACTTTGTGCTCATCAACGGGTGTAGGCACTGCGACGATAAAGAAATGCGCTTGTTTTAGATCGGCAGGATTGGCGGTAAACACGATATCACAATCTTCGAAGGCAGATGCATCCAATTCCCGAGAAGGATCTTCCCCTGCGTTCATCAACTGAACGCGCTCTTCATTAATGTCGAAACCAAGTACACTGAATTTTTTTGCGAACTCTAGTGCTAGTGGTAGTCCAACATAACCCAAGCCGATAACGGCAATTTTCTTCTTTTTGTCTACTATATCCTGATACACGATACAGGCTGTTTAATGATCGTAATTTGTTTGCGTGTGCCTCTCCGCAGAGACCTTACTTATTTGGCAATTTTTGTAACGATTCCTTCTTTAAGTGTATAGTATTCGCCCGTTTCCGGACACTTTGCTTTTCCATATTGGTCAAAATCTAAGCGTAATCCAGCTTCACTCATCCATCCGGTTTGCCGAGCTGGATTTCCTACTAATAGTGCGTAGGGGGCTACATTCTTAGTAACCACGGCTCCCGCACCAATGAAGGCGTAGGCACCAATTTCAATACCGCAGACGATTGTTGCATTCGCACCAATGGTTACCCCTCGCCGCACCGTAGTTTGGAGGTATTGACTACGTCGATTGAATCCACTCCGTGGATTTTTGACATTCGTAAAAACCATCGAGGGCCCTAGAAATACATCATCTTCGCAGTGTACCCCTTCGTATAGGGATACGTTGTTTTGTACTTTGACATTCTGGCCTAATTCTACGCCATTAGCGATGAAAACATTCTGGCCTATATTACACGTTGCACCCACTTTACAGCCAGGCATCAGATGGCTGAAGTGCCAGATTTTGGTTCCTTCACCTACTTCACAGCCAGGATCCAGAACCGCCGTTGGATGTGCAAAAAAGCTCAATTCTTATACATTTATTTTAGCCAGCACTTTGCTTGCTACGTTCTCACCGATCGCCAACGAAGAAGTAGCCGCTGGTGACGGTGCATTACACACATTAATAAGAGGTCCGTGGTCTAGAATTAAAAAGTCATCCACCAAACCACCTTGGGGGTCAATAGCCTGGGCACGAACCCCGGCATTTCCCCGTATCAGATCATCGTACCCTACCTCAGGAATGAGATGCTGCAGAGCTTTTACAAAAGCTCGTTTTGAATACGAGCGCTGTAATTCCCCTAAACCCGTTTTCCAAAACTTGGTGGCTACCTTTCTAAAGCCAGAATAGGCCAGGGTCTCACTCAATTCACTAAAGTTGATATCCCATCGGGAATATCCTTCCCGCTGGAAGGCTAAAACCGCATTCGGTCCAGCTTCGATCCCTCCATTGATCATTCGGGTGTAGTGTACACCTAAGAATGGAAAGTTGGGATTCGGAACTGGATAAATAAGGTTCTTAACGAGGTACTGTTTTTCGGGAATCAGTTCGTAGTACTCCCCGCGAAACGGAACGATCTTCATACCGGGGTCTTCCCCCACCATCTTGCTAATACGATCGGCGTAGAGTCCAGCACAACCTACTACCCAGGTTGATTGCCAGGATTCCAGGCTGGTTTCTACTCGTACTCCCCCATCGGTTTTGGTTAGATTTTGTACGCCCTGCCCTAGCTTAAGCGTACCTCCTTTTTGCGCAAAAATCTCCGCGTATTTTGCGGATACTTCCTTATAGCTAATGATTCCCGACTGTGGCACCCAGATTCCTTCTACCGCATTTACGTAAGGTTCGATCTCACGCACTTCATCTCCGCTTATCTTGCGAATACCTTCTAGTCCATTCTGAATACCACGTTGAAAGATATTTTCTAAGAGGGGGCGTTCTTCTTCTTGGGTGGCTACGATCACTTTACCGCATAGCTCGTATCGGACGTTGTGCTCATCACAAAAGTCGAGCAACATTCGGTACCCTTTCTTACAATTGATCGCTTTGGACCCGCCTGGTGTATAATAGATGCCAGAATGGATCACGCCACTGTTGTGTCCAGTTTGATGCGCAGCGATGGAGGTTTCCTTATCGACCACACAAATAGTGAGCGAAGGATTTTGCTGAGCGAGGTGGTATGCTGTAGAAAGTCCTACGATACCTGCGCCGATGATGGTGACATCAAACTGCATATTGGGGGTCATTATGTTTATTCGATGGTCTAATCTCTCG
>JBCDIO010000119.1:0-7771 GCA_038748815.1 Bacteroidota bacterium | reverse complement strand
TAAGATCTTCAATGAGGCCGTCTTGTGCTTCTTGGAATCCGGAAAACTTAAAGTAAAAAGTAAGGACTTTAAGTGGCGTTACAATTAATACGGACAAAACTAACAAGATCAAATAGGTCTTAAACTTGTTCTTGGTTAGGTAATTGGGGATCAGATACAGGAAATTGAAATACACCAAGCTAGCGTCGATGAATACGTTGATCAACTGGTTACTAAAAACAAACCAAAAGGTGTAGTCCGTAGTGATGAGTTAAAAGGTGGTGAGAAACACCAATAGAAATAGCCAAAACAGGGAATGATAAACCCCTCGAGTGGATAGGATCTCAAAGATCTGATTACGGTTGTATTGACTAACTAAACTCACGAAGTATTCTCCTATTTAAAAAGTGCCAATAAGAACGAGTTCTTTTTTGTAGCTACCTAAATTATTCGATCAAGCAAGCTATGAGTAGGACCAAGGAGTAGAATGAATGGTTCTCTGCTGTCTTGTTTGAATCGTTTTATTGAGGTACCACGGGGATATCAGTGCTGGTTCATAATTGTTTTTCATCCTTTTTTCAAGGCTCTATTTCGACTACATGATAGCAAATTTCTTCGTACTTTTGCGCACTCTAAAGGGCTATACATCAGAACTATTTTAGGAATAATAGTCCGAAATATAAGCTTTAACTGGGAAAATACTTTATGGTTTATTTGACGAGAAGAGAACGGTTTAATGCCGCTCACAAACTGTGGGTAGAAGACTGGTCAGAGGAGAAGAACTTGGCTACCTTCGGAAAATGCGCCAACAAAAACTGGCATGGACATAATTACGAGCTCTTCGTTACAGTAAAAGGAATGCCAGATCCTGTTACGGGGTTTATTGTGGATGTGAAGCATCTGAGTAAGTTGATTAAGAAAACCATCGTAGATCAGGTGGATCATAGCAACTTAAATCTGGATGTGGCTTTTATTCGTAAAGGCCTACAGCCAACCACTGAAAATCTCGTTATCCTATTTTGGCAACAGTTAGAAAAAGAGTTGCCCTCCGGCATGCTTCATTGCATTAAGCTTTATGAGACCGAAAACATCTTCGCAGAGTACTACTGAGAATAAATTTGCCTAAAATACAGAATATGGGCTACGAGAAGATTGAACGATACGACGAGGAGAAAACCAAGGCATTTAAAGAACACTACCGAGCCATTCTAGAAGGGGTGGGAGAAGATCCAACGCGAGAAGGTTTATTAAAGACCCCCGAACGAGCAGCTAAAGCTATGCAGTTCCTCACGCAAGGCTATACCCAAAGTGCCGAGGAAATCCTTCGTTCTGCGATGTTTCAGGAAGATTATAGTGAAATGGTAATCGTCAAAGATATTGAGCTCTATTCTATGTGCGAGCACCATATTTTACCGTTTTTCGGTAAAGCCCATGTGGCGTATATCCCAAATGGTTATATCGTCGGACTTAGTAAAATTCCCCGCGTCATCGACGTATTTGCCCGTCGCTTACAAGTGCAAGAACGTTTAACCGATCAGGTCTTGCAAAGCATTCAAATGACCCTAAATCCACTTGGAGTAGCGGTAGTCATTGAGGCCCGGCACATGTGTATGATGATGCGTGGGGTGCAGAAGCAAAACTCAGTAACCACTACCTCTGCGTTTACCGGCGAATTTCAACGGGTAGAAACTAGAAACGAATTTCTCAACTTGATTGGTGCAAATCTCCATTGAGGAGTACGAACTAATCCATAACGTGAAAACCAACAAGATCATGCAAGCATACGTTTTTCCTGGCCAAGCCTCCCAGTTTCCCGGTATGGGAAAGGATATGTACGAATCATCCGAGGTAGCCAAAGTCCTTTTCGAGCAAGCGAATGATATCTTAGGCTTCCGTATTACCGATGTCATGTTCGATGGGAGTGAGGAAGACCTTAAGCAAACGGCCGTCACGCAGCCGGCCGTATTCTTACATTCTATCGCCAAAGCCCAAATGGCGGGGGAGGCATTTAACCCAGATATGGTAGCCGGGCATTCCCTAGGTGAGTTTTCTGCCCTGGTAGCCGCCGAAGCGATGAGCTTTGAGGATGGGCTCCGCTTAGTCCAGAAGCGGGCGGATGCCATGCAAAAGGCCTGTGACTTAGTACCGAGCACGATGGCCGCTATTGTAGGCTTAGAAGATGCTGTAGTTGAAGAAGTATGTGCCGGAATTACCGACGAAGTGGTGGTTCCCGCAAACTATAACTGCCCAGGGCAATTAGTAATCTCTGGCTCAATACCGGGTGTCGAAAAGGCGGTCGAACAATTGAAAGAACAAGGCGCGAAACGGGCCATTATTTTGAATGTAGGTGGTGCTTTTCATTCCCCATTAATGCAACCGGCAAAAGAAGAGCTAGAAGCTGCTATCTCAGAAACGAATATTGTTGCACCAAAAGCGCCAATCTATCAGAATGTGACGGCTCTCGCTTCCACGGATCCAGGTACGATCAAGCAAAATCTAATCGATCAGTTGACAGGCTCTGTTCGTTGGACCACTACGATGCAAAATATGCTCGCGGATGGTGCGGAATCATTCGTCGAAGTAGGGGGTACTGGTAAAGTGCTACGTACCTTTATTATGCGGGTCAATCGCCGCCTCCCAACTTCTAGTTTGTAAGGGAACCTTTTTATATTGCAAGAAGCTTGCTTAACGTTTAAAGCTGTAATATGGAAAAAACGGCCTTAAAAAATGGTACCGTCTTACTAGCTCAGCCCTTTATGTCGGATAGCAACTTCCGCAGATCGGCAATTCTAGTTTGCGAGCATAATGAAGAGGGAAGTATTGGATTTATCATGAATAAACCGCTGGAAATGCGAATCGATGAACTGATTGGTGATTTTCCGGAGATGGACGCTGCGGTTTATTTTGGTGGACCAGTACAAACAGATACCATTCACTACATTCATAATGTAGGTGATTTATTGGATGACAGTGTCAAGGTTGTCGAAGGAGTATACTGGGGAGGTGATTTTGAAAAATTGAAGTTTTTGGTTAAGAATAAGATGATCAAACCAAACAACATTCGGTTCTTTGTTGGGTACTCCGGTTGGTCAGAAGGACAACTAGCCGATGAGCTAGTACACGGCTCTTGGCTCACCTCCTTTATGGACGCGAACTTTCTGTTTCGTTTGCCTTCTTCTGAACTCTGGAAGACTATTCTGGAAAAGAAAGGGCATTCCTTTGAAGTGATTGCCCAATTGCCAGAAAATATCTCCTGGAACTAATACATATCATTCCTTTACAAAAAAGCCGCCCCGAGCACTCGGGGCGGCTTTTTTAGTTCTTTGGCCTAGACTAACTTCTCTGGTCAGCCGTTTTTGATGATTCTAAAGAACTAGTGGATTTTTCTTCTTCACTTGCTGGCGTTTCCTCTTCGATGGTGGGACTAGCGGCCTTTGGGGTTTCACCCAGTTCCGCCAGGCGTACGAGATAACTATCGCGGATTTTATTAAATGCGGGGAGTTCTTCTTCGGGGAGTGGATCAGGTTCTGGGAAGTTTAAGCGCAGGTGATTCACTTGTTTGCCATCCATCCAAAAGCGGAAACAAACATGTGGTCCGGTCGCCAAACCCGTTGATCCCACATACCCAATAACTTGACCTTGCTTCACATGCACCCCTGGGGTGATCCCTTTGGCAAAGCCTTGCATGTGTAGGTATTGGGTCTGATATTTTTTATCGTGCTTAATTTTTACAAAACGGCCATTTCCCTTGGTGTAGTTCGCTTTGGTCACCACACCGTCCGCCACCGCATAAATGGGGGTGCCATAAGGTGCTGCGTAATCCGTGCCCAGATGGGGTTTGCGACGCTTCAGAATAGGGTGGAAACGGTTCATATTGAACTTGGAAGAGATACGGCTGTATTTTACGGGTGCTTTTAAGAAGGTCTTTTTCATAGGACGCCCCTTTTCATCGTAGTACCCTTGGTATTTTTCATTTTCGTACCAGTACGCTTGGAACTGGGTCTCCCCTGTGGTGTAGTGGGCCGCTTTTACTTGTCCTACCCCCACTTTCTGTCCTTCGATAAAGTTCTGCTCGTAAATTAATTCGAAGTGATCTCCTTTCTGTACATGGTAGAAGTCTACAGACCATTGTAAAGCGTCTTCCATTTTGGCCGTGAGCTCATAGCTTACGCCATTATCTACCATCGTTTGCCACAGCGAAGCGTTGACGGTACCATCCATTGTCTGGATTTCGGTAGTCACCGGCCGTTCGATATGCTCCACTTGGAGATCGTCCTTCAGGTGAAACACATAATATTCGTATACACTCGGTTCGTATATAAAGTAGTCAGCCCGCTGGGTGGTATCCTTCGCCAATATCATGTATGGCTTTCCAACTCGGATATGCCGAATATCGAAAACTGGCTTGGCGTTCTCAACCAGCTTTTCGATATCAACATAATCAACTCCGTACTTCGATAAGAGATCACCTAGAAACTGATTAGCCTTAATCTCATCTTCCACTACTTGGAAGGTGTCTATGGCAATACCGTACTTGATTGTAGGAACGATGATAGGAAAGCTGCTAAGTTCGACCTTCTCTGCCGTTGCGATAGACGCTTGCAGGTTTTGTTCTTTAGTAAATAAGAAAAGAAGGGTTCCACAAATAAGACCCGCTGCCACAAGGGCTACCCAGGTCCAGGGATTATTCTTTTTTACAGGTTGCTTACTTTTCGTAGTCGATGTGTTTGAGTAGTCCAAAACTTCCGAATTTAGGGTTCTGCCTAAGCGAGAAAGGGAGCGTTTAGGCCTCTCCCCACCATACTTAATGCAATAAATACCAGCGTGTTCAATACATTGTTATGAGGAGGAGCAACGTGGCACAAATATAAAATTCTATATGAAAGAAACTGGAGAAAAAACGTTAAAATCCGCTTGCCTCTAGAGGCCATTAGGCCTTCTGGTAGCGGAAAAAAAGTTCATTTCCTAACCGGGGTGGGATAGAATGTGGGCTGACTTGCATCTCAACTACTTCAAATCTCGTGCCAAACAAGCCCATATATTCCGCGTGATCTCCACCAAATGGCGGCCCCTGAAAAGGAAAAGGCTTAGCAAACAGCAACCCACCTACTTCTCCCTTTGGATGCAATAACGAATATGCTTTTTCTACATAAGAAGAGCGCAAATCGGGTGAAATGGCACAAAAAAAGGTTTGCTCGATCAGGTAATCAACCTGCAAGTCGAGTTTGAAAAAGTCTTCGTTTAGTAATTGAGTAGCAGGAAAGTCGGGGAGTCGTTTCTGTATAGCCGCTAGTGCTCCGGCGGCCCAATCGCAAATGTATACATGCTTATAACCACGTTTCCAAAGGTAGTCTGCTTCGTGTCCTGCCCCCGCGCCAGGGATTAAGATTCGTGCCTGTGGATCGATTTGGTCGAAATAGTGTTGAATAGCCGGAGAGACACCTCCAATATCCCAGGGAGTATTGCCATCTTTCCAGCGCTCTTGCCAGTAGTCGGCATTTAGATTATTCTCCATTTTCGCTCACTTCGGTTGCCGACTGCTCTTCTTCATTGATGAGTCCCAAACGTTTCGCCCGGTTTTCCCAGTTCTTCCGCGCCAGCACCTGCATGTCTTCAATATTGTCCAATTCATCCATGATCTCCAAGCCCAAAAGCGTTTCGATGACATCTTCCATAGTTACTAGTCCCTGCATACCACCAAATTCGCCAACTACAACGGCCATATGCTCCCGTTTTTCCATAAGGTTGCTAAAGAGATCAGGAACGGCCATGGAGTCGTTAATGAAGCTAACGGGCCGAGCGATCGTTTTGACGGACTCTTGGCCACGCCCCTCTAGCATGGCTCCCAGCATATCTTTACGTAAGAAAAATCCGGAGATCTCGTCAATCTGCTCTTTGTAAATGGGAATTCTAGAAAAGCGGAGATCCTTGTGGGTGTTGTAGTATTCTTCGATAGTTGTTTTATCATCAACAGCCTCCACCACAATCCTCGGCGTCATAATATCTTTGGTTCGGATGGTATTAAATCGCATCAGATTTTTGATGATCCGCGATTCTCCTTCGCGAAAAACGCCCTCTCGTTCACCAATCGTAGCCATGGCGGTAAAGTCAGATCGGTTGAGTACACTTTTTTCTTTGTCTTTTTTGAGAAGCTTTGTGATTAAGTTGCTGATCCAAACAAGTGGTAGAAGCGCGTAAATAATAATGTTTACCGATTGAACGGTAAAGCTGATCAAGCGTTTCCAATTGTTGGCCCCCAGGGTCTTCGGGATGATTTCGGATAAGATCAAAATACCTAGTGTCATCAGGGCGGGAATTCCAACGGTAGCCCATAGGCTATCACCGTACATGGAACCCGCTTCGTGTCCAACGCCCATAGCACCTACGGTGTGGGCTAAGGTATTTAAGGTAAGAATCGCCGCTAAAGGACGGTCAATATTTTCTTTGAAGGCTTTGAGGGTTTTACCAACAAAAGTGCCTTTTTGAAATTCGATTTCGACGGTGGAAGGGGGAATACTTAAAAGGACAGCTTCCCATATGGAACAGAGAAAGGAGAAGATGATCGAGATCGCAAAAAATAACCAGATCATTCAGCAGTAATTCGTTTGGTGAAGCCCAAAGATATAGGAAAAAGCTGCATCCCCCTATTTTTCTGATAGATGGAACCTATTTTCCGATTAATTTGAAGAAGTATCCGATTCAAAGGAGCCTAGGAGATCGGTTTTTCAGGCTTACGCCCATTCCTTTCATAAACTCTTTTAAGTATCCAGCCTAGGGGGAATAAAATTCTAGCGATTATATCAAAAGTGATAATCGAAAAAGGAGTTAGTTTTTTTCTATTGGAGTAGGCCCAAATTTTTGGAATAATCTCGCCCAGTATCAAAATGAGTAGGGTAAGCACCATTGGGGCTAATATGGTCATGAAGAAAGAATTTCCCAAAATAGAGCCTAACTCATGTCCAATTGCCATTGAGGAGATGGTAATCACAATGGTTTTCATGGTTGCAATCATAGATAGCGGCAAGTACATTCGTTCCTTGATGAACTGCAAGCGCTCAAGCAATAAAGGGTCAACTTGTTGCTTTACTTCGTCAGGGGTTACAGCAATAAGGACTACTTCAATGAACGAGAAGAGAAATGAAAAAACTAGACTAAGGCTAATGACCAGGATTGGAAAAAGCATGTACAAATTGTTGGGTTACAAAGACAAGTTACCCAAGATTAAATCCTCCGCGAAAAAAGGACTTCCTTAATTCAGAGAGGTCCCGGATTCTTCCTGTTTAATCCAGCCTTGATTTAGGGCATAAAGCACCAATTCGGAAGTAGTGCTAAATCCAAGCTTTCGCATGATGTTCTTCCGATGTGTATAAATGGTGTGGGTACTCAGGGAAAGCTGATGAGCGATTTCTTTGGCGATTAAACCTTTGGAGACCAACTTAACGATCTCGATTTCACGGGCGGTAAGTGGAGTAGGGGAGCAAGCTACGTCGCGGGAGAAGGATTTTTCCAGAATGTAGTTCAGCACATTACTGCAGAAGTATTTTTCTCCTTTGGAGGTAGCTTTGATTGCATCTAATATCTCATCACGCTGGCATTCCTTGGTAAGAAAACTGTTGACTCGATGTTCTAAAACCTGATAGATTTGCTGGCGGTTACGGTCCGAAGAAATAACGATCATTTCCGTTTGTGGATGCTTCTCCGCAATCTTTTCAATAGTATCTACCGAGAAGAAATCCGGCTGGTCGTAATCGATGATGATTAGGTGCGGGTTTTTCTTGACAATTTGGGTTAG
>JBCDIO010000118.1:0-7808 GCA_038748815.1 Bacteroidota bacterium | reverse complement strand
GGCATTTTGCCTGGATGAATCAAATCGACCAGAAGATTATGACGGACACTATCTCCCCGGAGGAGGAAAAAGCCCTACTACGGGCTGTCCGTCGGTACGAATACCCAACCTTCTTTTTTCGCAAGTTTTACGAAGTACTACTCAATTATCGGCAGTTTTTGTTGATCCGCTTACGATACGGAGCGCACCAATTAGTGGACGATTTTATTAAGAAGTATCAGCAGCGGTACTGGCGATCAAACCAAGTATCGGAGAAGATGCATATGGCTACGCAAGACATTGTCCAACAATACGCCAGAAATGAATCGGAATCTGATCAGTGGACCAGCTGGCTATCGGATATTTTCTACGACGAAGATATGGATGGACTCAACCGTTTATTTGCCCTAGTCCGGTTGACTTTCATTGGTTTCAATTATCGTCGATTTGATGGTTTACTGGAAAAATACCAGTATCTAGATCAGCAATTTCGGTCCGGTAAATACTACTCAAAAAGACTCTTACTCAATTACTACAGCAATCGTTTGTTGCTCCATTCTAAATTCAAAGAGTACGATCAAGCTATTTATTACGGTAAGCTCAGTGTGCGAGCGAAGAACCACGACTACTTATTTTATGCCACCAATTTAGCTGCTGTCCAGCTCCGTCAGAATAAAGCGGAAGACGCTTTAGCTACCATGAAGGAGGCTTATCCGGAGATGAAGAGTACACCAAACCTACACGCTAAAATCGGTTTTGTAGCTTTTTACATCAAGTGTTTGAACCAAAACGGGAGGTACAAAAATGCGGAGAACTACGCGCATTCTTTCCTACATGCCTACAAGAAAGAAGTATTAGAATACCGTTGGCACATATTCTTTTCGGCTTATCTAGAAGCACATCTAGCGCAGGAGCAATATAATAGAGTCTTAAAACTGATACGGCAGCACCGTTTGCAAGACCTAGATCGTACCTACGCTAAGCGAGCAAATTATTTACCAACCATCACTTGGTACTATCTGTTAGCGCAATACAAAGAGGGTATCTTGAAACAAGACCAATTGCAAAAGCAGATGCAAGGCTTCTTGCAGACAGTAGATCCAGAGTCTGACAAAACGAGTCAAGTCCAGGACCTGCTAAAGGTGCTACAACCCCATATCCCGGACATTATTAAACGACTCACTGTACATCCAGCGTCCTCGCTGTAGGCTTGGTTACTTTCGTTCCGTGCCTATTTTACCAACTGCATTCTTTAAGAATAGATCCTCTAGTTCGTCCAATACACTCATATCTTCGATCGTAGACGGTGGATTATAGGCCTTTCCGTCAACCATGGCACGCATTACCTTACGGAGGATTTTCCCAGAACGGGTTTTCGGTAAACGCTTGGTTACCAATGCTTTTTTGAAACTTGCTACGGGACCTACTTGATCACGGACCATTTGCACCAATTCTTTTTCTAAGGATTCATTGCCGATATCGACTCCATCTTTCAGAACCACAAATCCCATCGGAATTTGGCCTTTCAGATCATCCTGAATTCCGATCACTGCACATTCGGCTACGGCCTTATGTGACGCCACCACTTCCTCCATTTCGGCGGTGGAGAGTCGGTGTCCAGCCACATTGATGATATCATCGATCCTACCGGTGATAAACACATATCCATCCTCATCGATATACCCACCATCACCCGAGAAATAATATCCCGGAAATGCGCTGAGGTAGCTTTCGATAAAACGGGCATCATTCTGCCATAAACTAGGTAGACAACCCGGTGCTAGTGGGAGTTTAATGGCGACCGCACCTTCTTCGTTGGCCTCCGCCTGAGAACCATCTGGACGTAAGATTTGGATATCGTAACCACAAACTGGCTTGGTAGCTGAACCCGGTTTTATTGGCATTAGCTCCATACCCGCTGGATTGGCTAACATAGGCCATCCTGATTCCGTCTGCCACCAGTGGTCAATCACTGGAACGCCCAACAGATCGTGCAACCAATTATAGGTAGCTACGTCACAACGTTCGCCCGCTAGAAAGAGCCTACGTAGGCTACTGAGATCATATTCTTTGCTGAAAGAGCCACTGGGGTCTTCTTTCTTAATAGCTCGGAAGGCAGTAGGTGCGGTGAAAAGTACCTTCACCTTGTGCTCATCAATAATGCGCCAGAAAGTACTCGCATCCGGCGTCTTAATGGGTTTTCCTTCGAAGAGAATGGAGGTACAGCCGTGAATCAGGGGTGCGTACACGATGTAGGAGTGGCCAACTACCCAGCCTACGTCGGAGGCCGCCCAGTAGACATCACCGGGCTCCACTCCGTAGATGTATTGCATGGAGAATCGCATGGCCACCGCGTGTCCCCCGTTATCTCGCACTATGCCTTTAGGAACCCCAGTGGTGCCAGAGGTGTAAAGAATGTAAAGAGGATCCGTTGCCTGGACGGGTACCACCGGATGAGGTATAGCATCTCGCAATAAAAGGTTCCAGTCCAAATCACGGTCCGCCCGCATTTCGGCTTGTACACAAGGTCGTTGGTGTACCACCACGTGCTCTACCCGGTGGGTAGCTTCTTCCAAAGCCCGGTCAACAATTGGCTTATATGGTATAATTTTTTTGATTTCAATACCGCCACTCGCCGTTAGTAAGACCTTGGGCTTAGCATCATCAATCCGGATGGCCAGTTCATGCGCCGCGAACCCGCCAAATACGACGCTATGGACAGCTCCTAAGCGAGCGCAAGCTAACATCGCTACTACGGTTTCGGGGATCATGGGCATATAGATAATTACCCGATCTCCTTTTTCGACGCCAAGCCGAGCTAGAACACCCGCAAAACGCTCGGTCCTGCTCAATAATTCCCGATAAGATATTTGCTCTTTCGTTTCGGTAACCGGTGAGTCGTAAATCAAAGCAACCTGGTCTCCCCGCCCCTGCTCTACCTGGTGGTCTAGTGCTAAATAGCAGGTATTCAGCTCCCCATCGGCGTACCATCGATAAAGATCCTTTTCATTTTTTGAAAGAATGGTTTCTGGTTGCTTAAACCAATTGATCTCTTTTGCTTCTTTTTGCCAGAACCCAACTGGATCTTGCAAACTCTCTTCATAAAACTTGGAATAGGTTTTCATCGTGATTGGTTTTGGTGCTAGCTCGATTCCCAGGCTGGTCCTGTAGGTCCCATTTCTAGCAAGTGCTGGGATTGATTTCTAGACTTTAAGAACGATTTTTCCAAATTGCAACCCGTTGTCCATTCGTTCAAAAGCTTGTTGGGCCTCAGTAAAATCAAAGACCGAATCGACAACTGGGACGATCTTGTGTTTGGCCACAAAAGCAACCATATCTTCAAATTCCTGATCGGTCCCCATCGAGGTTCCTAAGAAGCTAATCTGTTTCCAAAACAGAATCTGCGGACTAAGTCCGTTAATCTTTCCTCGGGTTCCTCCGTACATCGCAATGCGGGCACCTGGGTTACAAAGCTTCGCCAACTGAGCCAGTCCATCCCCTCCGGCACTATCGATGACTACATCAAATCCTCGAGCCATTCCTTTCAGTGATTTGGCGAATGCTGGGTCTTTATAATTGGCCCCGCCTTTAGCGCCCATGTCCATGGCTTTTTGAATCTTTTCTTCAGAACCAGAGGTCACGTAGACATCAGCACCAGCGGCTAAGGCGAATTGAAAAGCGAATAAAGCGACTCCACCACCAACTCCGCTGATTAAAACTGTATCGCCCGCCTTAACCTGCCCTTTGGTTACTAAAGCCCGGTAGGCAGTAAGCCCACCCAACGGTAAGGCGGCCCCTTGGTTGAAGTCTAGGTGCTCTGGCATATCGATCAATCGATCTTCCGACACCGATAAGTATTCGGCGAAGGTTCCATTGGTCGGCATACCTAAGATGGTGTAGGATTTATCCGGGAAGGCAGGGTTGTCTCCCCAATGTACGTTAGGATTGATGAGGACCCGGCGGTCCCCCACTAGCCCCGCTCCGTCGGAACCAAGAGTAATTCCCTCTTCAATACCTGGATACTGGCCTTTACTGATCCATACATCGCGGTGATTAAGGGCCGCGGCTCTAATTTCGACCAGCACCTCCCCTGCTTCAGGACTAGGTTTGGGACGGTCAATTAAGGTAGGAAGTTCATTCTTTGTGGTTAGGACAATGGCTTTCATGCATTATGATTTACGGTTGGAAAAAGGTAGTTGGCATTGGGGATTCGCGAAAGGACAAACCCTTGCCTGCACTCTGCGAATCCCCACGAAAATATAACCAACTAAATTATTAGCCAACCTTGGCGGAGGCACCATCCTTTATATTTTCAACCACTTCTGGGTTGAGCAAGGTGGAGGTATCTCCTAAATTTGAGGTATCCCCCGAGGCGATTTTGCGTAAAATACGCCGCATGATCTTACCGGAACGGGTTTTCGGTAAGCCTGGGACCACCTGTACAACATCGGGTTTTGCAATCGGGCCTATTTCTTTCGTTACTACCGCCCGTACCTCTTTGATAAAGGCTTCTTCGTCTGCCACTTGCCCATTGGTGATTACATAGGCGTAAATACCTTGCCCTTTGATATCGTGGGGGTAACCAACCACCGCTGATTCCACGACATCATTGTGCTCATTGATCGCATTCTCTACTTCGGCGGTCCCCATCCGATGCCCTGATACGTTAATCACATCATCTACCCGTCCGATGATTCGATACATTCCATCAGCGTCACGACGGGCTCCGTCACCGGTAAAATATTTGTCTTCAAAGGCGGAGAAGTAAACCTGACGGCAGCGTTCGTGATCTCCATAGGTAGTTCTCAACATAGAGGGCCAAGGGTACTTGATGCAAAGCAAGCCTTCTACGTCGTTCCCCACAATTTCATTCCCTTCAGAATCCATTAGGCAAGGTTGAATGCCAGGTAGTGGGTTGGTTGCATAGCAGGGCTTTAGGGGTGTTACATTTGGAATCGGAGTGATCATGATACCTCCCGTTTCCGTCTGCCACCAGGTATCTACAATCGGGGCATTTCTCTTTCCTACTTTTTCATTGTACCAATTCCAGGCTTCTTCGTTGATGGGTTCTCCTACGGAGCCTAAAACCTTAATACTGCTCAGATCGTACTTATCAACGAATTCGTCTCCAAAAGCCATCAAGGCTCGAATGGCCGTTGGAGCAGTGTAAAACTGATTGACTTTCAGTTTATCACAGACTTCCCAAAAACGACCGGAATCCGGATAAGTTGGCACTCCTTCAAACATAACGGAGGTAGCTCCCGCTAATAAGGGCCCGTATACAATATAGGAGTGACCAGTGATCCAACCAATATCGGCGGTACACCAGTATACATCCCCTTCTTGGTATTGGAAGACATTGCGGAAAGAATAGCAAGTGTAGACCATATATCCTCCACAGGTATGTACGACCCCTTTCGGTTTTCCGGTAGAGCCCGAGGTGTAGAGGATAAACAACATGTCTTCGGAGTCCATTTCTTCTGCCTCGCAGATGGCCGACTGGTGATCTACCTCAGCGTGCCACCATTTATCCAAATCATTATTCCAGGCGATCTCCTGCCCGGTATTCTTATGGACCAGTACCGTTTCAACACTATCGCAACCAAGAGCAATAGCATCGTCAACCACCGCTTTCACTGGAATATTCTTAGCTCCCCGGTTGTTATAATCGGAGCAAATAACCATTTTACAGGTAGCGTCTTTGATTCGGTCGGCGAGAGCCGTAGCGGAGAATCCTGCGAATACCACCGAGTGAATAGCGCCGATACGGGCACAAGCCAAAACGGCAATCGCTAATTCGGGCACCATAGGCATATAAAAGCAGACGCGATCCCCTTTGCCAATACCATTGGCTTTCAGGGCATTCGCCGCTTTACATACTTCGGCGTGGAGTTCTTTGTAGGAAATGTGGCGAGTAGGTTGGCTAGGATCATTGGGTTCCCAAATAATGGCCGTTTGATCACCACGAGTCTCCAGATGGCGGTCTAGGCAATTTTCGGTAATGTTAAGTTTACCACCGACAAACCATTTTACGTCCGGACCTTTAAAATCCCAATTAAGCACCTCATTCCAAGGTTTTCTCCATTGGAACGTCTCGGCTTGTTCAGCCCAAAAGCCTTCGGGGTCTTCTACACTTCGAGCATACGCGGATTGGTATTCCTCGATCGTTTTGATTTGGAGTGTCATAATAATCGTGTTTTCAATAGTTGGCAATTTATATCTAGATATTTAGATACATTGATTCGTAAGATCAAAAAAAAGGACGGTTATCCGAATTCTACCGTCTCTGAAACCACTTGAATGAGTTCTTCGTTATCGAAAGGTTTAGTCAAATAGACCTCTCCACCACTTAGGTAGCCCTGCACTTTATCTTGACTAGCCCCTTTGGCAGTCAAGAAAATGATGCGGGTGTTGTCCATGTCCATCCGAGCACGGATCCTCTTAGCCAACTCAAACCCATTCATTTCTGGCATCATTACATCCAGCAAAACAACATCCGGTGCCCAGTTATTTAACACGTCAAGTGCCCGCAAACCGTTGTATGCGGTCTCCACTAAGTAGCCCTCTTTTTCCATTAGAAATTGGATGGCGGCTACAATGTTGGGTTCATCATCGACGATGAGCACTTTATGTTGCTTGTCTTTCAACATTTCTGAACGAAATACAAATTGGTTATATCACTACTATAAAACTAAAAATACTATTTATTCTTTAAATCTTAAAAAATTATTGGTGATTTAAGATAGGAAGTTGAACCTTAAATCGTGTCCCGTGCCCCAGTTCACTTTCTACCCAAATCTTCCCCTGGTGTTGCTGCACAATTCGCTGGCAAATATAAAGTCCCAGGCCACTCCCCTGCGGTTTACCTCGCTCTACATTACTCACTTGTACAAATTGGTCGAAGATGTGTTTTTGATCTTCTGCACTGATTCCTTGCCCATCATCTTCTACACTGATCAGAACAGATTCGCCATTGGGCCGCACTCTAATCTGTATTTCGGATCGGCCAAATTTTATCGCGTTAGAGAGCAGATTAACAATCACTTGCTTCAGTCGATCCCGATTCCCCAAGACTAGAACTTCCCGTTTTGGTAAGTGTAGGTGGTACTCAATAGCCTGCTCATTCATAAGCCGTTCTACACTACTAGTGGTTTGTTGACAAACATCGCCGATATCAAGCTCTTCCATTAGCCAATCGCCATCCACATTGGATTGGATTTTCTCTAAGTCTAAGACCTGGTTGATCAGTCGGGCGATCCGTTCACTCTCTTGCACCATAATATTCAAAAACTCGGCTCTTTTCTCGACACTAACGCCATCTCCTTCTTGCAGAATTTTAGCGAAGGCTTTGATCGAGGTAATGGGTGTGCGCAACTCATGGGTCACGGTGGTTATAAAATCCGCTTTTAAGCGATCGAGTTCTTTCAATTGTTCATTAGCCTCTTGCAATTGGGTAGTCAGTAATTGGAGTTCTAATGATTTTTGTTCCAATTCGCGATTATATTCCATCACTTCCTGGGTACGTTCAAGAATATCCAACATTTCCTCCAGGTTGATGGCATCTTCTGTAACTACCGAATTAAGAATTATTTTGGCCGCCGCCGCCCCAATGGCACCCGCTAGGTGCTTTTCCGCAAAATTTACGAGTCTTGCATCCGCTCGTGGAGAGGATTTAAGATCAATTTTGGCTTGCCGACTGTAATAGTCTAACAGGAATCGCCCCCGTGATTCCCCTAGGAAACGAATCATTATATCCTCAATATCCGCTACTTTCGCCCGGCGTCGAAAAACATCCGGTTCTTCTTTCAAGTCTTGATATTTATAGATAT
>JBCDIO010000117.1:0-7883 GCA_038748815.1 Bacteroidota bacterium | reverse complement strand
ACTTCGTCCAAGAAAAATTGCATGGCCCCTTCATTTTGACAATGAGTATATAAAGTCTCATCGCAATGGCAACTAAAGAGGAAAGCACTAAAAATAATTAGAAAAGGAATGATTTTCATAGGGCATCTTTGGGTGGTCTACTTTAATCTGTACAATGGTACAACGTTATTTACAGAATATTCGCTCCCCCATTTTCTCAGCATTACCCCAAAGAGTCTCCAATGGAATTACTTTTGGTTAGACTATATCTTCTAACCAATTTCAATGGTAGTGTTTTCACAAGGTCAACTTATCAATAATACTCAACCAATTGACTTTCAAAACGGCACAAGCCGCATTTAAGTCTTTATGCTCCAGATGGGCAATGATTTGCCGATGCTCCCCACTGGAGTCTCGGTAAAAGCTTTCCCTACTCATAAAATCCAATTCGTAGAAGAAGATGCGGGTTTTTAATTCCGATAAGATTTTGAGTGCTAAGGCATTCTCATATTTTGCGGTGAGCGTATCATGAAAATCCATATCGGCATTGATGCGCTCGATAATATCGTCGGTTTGCTCAAATACTGTATTGATCTTTTGGAGGGCATTTATATCGGCCCGAGTATAGATCGAACTTCTCACCGCCAAAGACTCTAAAGAGGCCACCAATTCGTACAAATTGATGGCTTCTTCTTTGGAGAGTTCAGGAATGAAGAATCCCCGGTTGGGAATCGACTCGACGATCCCCGAGGATTGTAATTGAGACAAGGCTTCCCGTATGGGCGTGACGCTTACATCCAGTTCTCGAGCCAGAGAAGCTAAAGAAAGCGGATGCTGGGGCTTCAAATCCCCCGAACGCATCTTCTTCAGCAACAATGCCCGTACCTGATCTCTAAAATTGATCTTTTCTATCAAAACGTATCTACTTAGTTCGCTTTGTGTAAATAGTATAATCGCTCCTTTCGGTAATTCACCTTATGGAATCCTTGTACCTTACCTTCCTGGTCGTAATCAAAGGTAATTTTTGAAAGGATACCATCGGAGAAGAAGAGTTCGTCATTCTCATAAAGGAGCTCATAGGTCCCATTTTTGATATTCGAGTAGTACATTCTATCGTCTTCTACCACCAACTCAAATAACAAATCTACTTCGGTATTGTAGTAAACTCCGGCGAATTTTTGGAATTCCTTAGCGTCAAAATAGAACGGGTCCGATTTTCTCTTGGCCTCGATATCATTATAGAAGAACTGATAAACCTCGCCAGTTGCGTTCGTATTAAAGGTAATCGTTCGGTTTCCGTAGGCCCGCACCAAGAAGGTGGAATCGTCAAGTGGTTTCATGTAAAAGGCATTTTCTCCATTGGCTTGGGTGTATAGTTCATCGCCTCTTAAGGTAATCTCTACATACCAGGCTTCGCCCAACTTATAGGTACCCAAGTACTTTTGTAGTAAATCGCTCGAAACAACGACCTCTTCTTCTTCCTCCACAGAAGCCGTTGTCGTTTCTTCTTCCTCCCCCTCCGCGGGTGGAAAAAGGGCATCGACGTAATATTCTAACATACCCCGGGTATAGGCTCTAAAATTGTTGGCGAAGAAGATCCCGATATTATGTTCTGGAAGAATAGCCATCAAAGAAGTAAAGGAAGCCCAGCTACCACTATGGGTAATGAGCTGAGTACCATTATAGGAGCTCAGATCGATCCCATACGCGTAGGTGTTTTCGCTCCCGTCGTTTAAGGGTACGGTTGAAAACATCCGAGTAATCACCTCTTTTTTCTCCGCTGGTGGATCCAACAGGAAATTCATCCATTTGGCCATATCGGTAGCGTTCGAGATCAGCGAACTGGAACCTAAAGCACTGGTATTATATGCTTCTCGAATATGATGACCTTCAGCATTGTAAGAATAGGCTGAGGCCATACCGGGAATCACTCGATTGATATCATCATTAAAAAGGGTCTGGGTCATTTCTAGTGGACGGAAAATATGCTCATCGGTCCAGTCTACGAACGATTGGCCGGTAACCGTTTCAATGATTTCGGTCAAAAGCACGTAGCCCGAATTACAATAGCGATAGTCATCCCCAGGAACAAAATTCAGGGACTTTTGGGCATAGATAGCTCGCAATAACTGATCGGTCGTGATTTGATCTTCGCTAGACCAGCCCATCTGGTATAACAAATTCGTCCAGTTCTTTATTCCGCTAGTATGGTGCACCAAGTGCCCGATGGTAATCGTGTGATCGTACACGGGAAAGTTGGGCAGGTATTCGCGGATATCGTCATCCATAGCAATCTTACCTTCCAATTCCAAGGTGGCGATACAATAGCCCGTAAACATCTTAGCAATGGAAGCCAGATCGTACATCGTGTTGAGGTTATTTTTGGTATTTAGCTCAATGCTCGATAAGCCATTACTAGCCGTGTAAATGGTTTTACCTTCTTGGGTAATAATGACGGTGGTTCCGGGTTCTACATCCATTCTCTCTTCGATGAATTGAGTCACCTCGTCCAGCCGGTTCGTCAGCTCTTTGGATTGCGTGAAAGCCTGGGTACCAATCAAAAGGAACGCAAAAAGTACATTGATTTTCATGATAGAGGAAAATTTAGTAAATCATATATCGTATACGATTTTAAAGACCCTTTTATTTGCAAAGGTTGCATGATCAATGCACACGAGGCCGAAAAAATCTACGCTATGGTTGTAACTTACTTGGGACCGGATTAAACATTGAGCCTTTCAATTCGTCATACCTCTGTTCTTCCATTAATGCGCATATCTATGGCCCCACGCTACTTACTGATCATTCTGCTCCTTATTTCTATTAACCTATCTGCTCAAACGGATTACAACCAGACCGCCAATTGGTACTACCATCCCGAAAAGCCAATCAATTTGATTGCCAATTACGAGTTGGATATAGCCTTCATTAATCCAGACCTGTCCATTGACAGTACACTAACATTTCCTAATCAAACGGAAACAAACACGGGGGTCGATGTTTTCTGGGTGCATCCCACTCAACTGACGGATCCTCCGAATTTCCCCACGAATATTGCGCTTGCGGATCAACCGTTTGCCCTCATCGCCTCTACCATTCTTGCGCAGGGCGCTCTACTCGGCAAATACGGCCGCTTTTACGCGCCCCGTTATCAGCAAGCGAGTCCCGCAGCTTTCCTGGATGTAAGCTACTCCGAAGCCGAACGGGCCGCGGCCCTAGTCACGGCTTACCGGGACATCAAAGCTGCTTTCGAGCATTATTTAGCCACGGAGAATGATGGGAATCGCATCATTCTGGCTGGTCACTCCCAAGGCTCCTTCTTGCTGGCCATGCTCCTGAGAGATCTCTTTGACCAAAATCCCGAATTACAAGATCGCTTGGTGATGGCAGCCTTGGGCGGAATGCCCTACATCCACGCTAGTGAAGGCTCATTTACCGGTGGCCAATGGGAGCATATTCCTTTGTGCACTAGCCAAAACCAATGCGGCTGCATCCATTCTTGGCGCAGTTTTAAGGAGACCCAGTTCCTTCCGAACTTGGTCCCTACCCTACCTATTTTTAATGCATCCCTAGTTGATAGTGGTTTGGTTTTCCGAACGGCGAATCTGGATCAGGACTGGTTTATCCAGGATTCGCTATACTATGGGGCCAGTAGCACCAGTCTGCGGAATTATATCGTACCGGATGCGGGCTATAATCTGGGAGGTGGAGCCAATTTTTTGGCTTTTGACAACTTCTACAGTGCTCGCTTTCGACGGGAGAATAAGCACCAGTTAGCCTTGGCCGTTGACTACCCAAACGACCCGGCCGATCAGCGTCCTAATGATCTTTTGGAGCTTGAGAATTCCCCAACCTTTCTGGCCTCGGGTTTCCATAACAAAGACTACCATATCTATTTGTGGGCTTTACTAGACCAGATCGACGCCAAACTAGCGGGATGCAATGCCGTCAATGCTACCCAAGATCGGCCCGACCTGGCTTCAGAGCTCCGCGTGTACCCTAACCCAAGTACGGGTTGGATCACGATTGAGATCGAGGACCAATCCGTCGATATTGGCCCTATGTACTTGTACAACGCCCAGGGACAGTTGGTGCAAGAAATCGGACGTCTGAGCGATCAGCAAATCCAAATCAGCCAAAAAGGAATCTACTTCTTACGTACCCAGAAATCCCTTAAAAAAATCATTATTGAATAAGGGGGGGTAGGAAAATTAGCCATTCATAGCCCGGGTTACGTCCAGCAAATTTACGAGGATCATCCCCAACATCAGCATAACTAGAATTGCGTTCCCGACCAAGCCAATAATCAATTGATAATCGCGGGGTTCATTGCGACGAACGGCCTGCACGCCCCGGCGAAAGCCAATTACGCACAAAACGTACCCCGTAATTACACTGAGGCCAATCGTGGTTGCGATAGAGTCGTTTTCGGGGGCCCGCGGGCCGTAGGTCCAGACCAAGCCTATGGGGACTAGATAAGTCAAAATGCTAGCTAAGAAGAGAAAGAAAGACTTCTGTCCGGCGCGGATTTGCCGTTCGGGGCGTTCCTGGTCGAGAATGTGATCGTGTTTCATGGTGCTCCGCTATTCACCGCCAGCTTCTTCCCATTCGATCTGGGCTTCTTCCCAAGCCTCTTCAGCGGCTTCTATTTCGGCTTTAAGGGCCTTGTATTTCTCCATAAAAGCGGGAAACTCCGGAGAGGTGTAAAAGGATTCTTCGGCCATTTGGAGATCCATCTTAGCCTTTTCTTTTTCTAAACACTCTACCTTTTTCTCGGCATTCGAAATGGTCCGCAGCAAACGTTTGCGGGTATCGTAATCCATTGTTTTGGCGGGTTCGGCAACCATACTACCCATAGCTCCTCCGGCTTCGGCGGTTTTGTGGAGTTCGACGGCACGCATATCTTCGACCGCACGCTGTTCTAGGAAGTATTCCACGTCCCCCGGATAATGGAATAACTGGCGATCCCGAAATTCCAGCGTACTAGCGGTGAGGTCCCGCAGAAAGTCCCGGTCGTGGCTCACCACAATCATAGTACCATCGTATTGCTTCAGGGCCTCTTTCAAGACGTCTTTGGAGATCATGTCCAAGTGGTTGGTCGGCTCATCGAGCACCAGCAAATTGAAAGGACGTAGTAGCAAACAAGCCAGGGCCAAACGGGCCCGTTCTCCCCCGGAAAGCACCGAGACTTTTTTGTCTACATCTTCGCCACTAAACATGAAAGCCCCCAAGATATTGCGCAGTTTGGTTCGCATCTCTTCCGGGCTGTGGCGTTCCATGGTTTCTAGTAAGGTAAGGTCACCGTGTAGGGCATCGGATTGATTTTGGGCGTAGTAGCCTACCTGCACATTGTGGCCTAGTTTCACATCTCCTCCGGTAGCGGCTAACTCGTTGACAATGATCTTGGCCAGGGTCGTTTTCCCTTGCCCATTCTGGCCCACAAAAGCAACCCGCTCGTTGCGAATGATCTTTAAATCAATGTCACTTAGCACCTCTAGCGCGCCGTAGGACTTCTGGATCTGATCGAGCTCCACGACTACCTCCCCCGATCGGGGTGCCGCGGGGAAACGTAAGCGCATAGCGGCAAGGTCTTCGGAATCCAGAGTAACCCGTTCCATTTTATCGAGTTGCTTTTGCATACTCTGAGCCATCTTGGTCTTATTGGCTTTTGCCATAAATCGGTCGATGGTTCTTTGCTTAGCCGCAATCACTTTAGCCTGATTCTGTTGCTGGGCCATCATCTTTTCGCGGCGTTCGGCGCGTAATTGCACATATTTACTGTAGGGCGCTTTGTAATCGTACAATTGCCCCAATTCGATTTCTACCGTGCGATTGGTGATGTTGTCTAAGAATTCTTTGTCGTGCGAAACCACAATGACGGAGCCTGGGTATTCCTTAAGAAACTTCTCCAGCCAAATGATTGATTCGATGTCAAGGTGGTTCGTAGGCTCATCCAGCAAGAGATAATCCGGCATTTGCAGGAGCATCTTAGCCAGTTCGACCCGCATTTGCCAGCCCCCGGAGAACTCCGAGGTTTGTCGTTGAAAATCCGATTCTTTAAAACCCAGCCCCGTCAGAACCTTGGCTGCTTGTGCTTCGGCATTCTCCCCACCTAAGAGTTGGTAGCGATCGTTGAGGTCAGCATTTTCCTGAATGAGGTCTAGGTAGGCTTGACTTTCGTAATCCGTCCGGTTGGCAATTTCTTCGTTGATAGCGTCCATGCGCTCCTCCATCTTTTTTAGTTCGGAGAATGCGGTCATGGTTTCATCGATTACTGTCTTGCCGAGATTGATATGCAACTCCTGGTGCAGAAAACCGAGGCTACTTTGGGAGGGTCGACTAATATCCCCTTCGTCGGGGTTTTGAAAGGTCGCCAGAATCTTGAGCAAGGTGGACTTACCTGCACCGTTTCTTCCTACCAATCCTACTCGATCTCGGTTTCCGATCACCACGGAAAGGTGATCCAATAAAACCCGATCCCCATACTTCACGAAGATATTACTTGCCGTCAGCATACGTCTAGTTCTTAGATTGACGCAAAGATAAACATGTTGGGGAGGAATCCGTTTGGAAAGTCATTTTTCACGCATGGCCCAACCCCAGACACTCCTTCGTCGGTCTAACCCTAAAACGGCTAATAAATGCGACTCTTTTTGACCTTATTCGCTATTGGTTTACTCAGCGTCAGTTGTTCCAAAAATCGATTGGGAGCTATTGACATTCCGGAGGCTGTTGAGCTGGACATTGACCAAGACGGTACCATCGATTTTGAAATCGTTTACATACGGGCTATCGAAGGAGATCCGATTGGCAATTACGATGCAGTACGCATGAACATTGAATCCCGAGGCAACAATCAGGTATTGCGCAAGGAGGATTCCTTTCCAATCTTCCTGGAGGATATCAGCGTTATCCAAATTGAAGCCAGCTCCCCTTATTTCTGGGAAGTCACCAATCCAAGTCCCGGCCGGTCAACACCTATCGCTAGAATTCGGACCGATTACGATGAAGTGACCTGGGAGGACGAATGGCAGGTGTTAAGCTTGGAAGAAGAGGATTCGTATCTGATTGGCTGTAAGCTCAACCAAAACGACGGCGGGGAGATCGGGTTTATCGAATTTTCCGTAGATCGGCAGACCGGGGCATTCTTACTTTGCAAAGCCGGGTTGCTTTAGCCACGTTGCGTGCAACGTGGCTAAAGCAACGTGGCTAAAGCAACGTGGATTACGCTTTTTCCAAGGTAAATCCGAAGGTGGAGCCCAATTGCACGGAACTACGCACATGCACCGACTGTTGATGGGCTTCGATCAGGTGCTTTACAATAGACAGCCCCAAGCCAGAACCTCCCTGCTCCCGGGAACGGCTCTTATCGACCCGGAAGAAACGTTCGAAAATGTGATTCAGGCTTTCCTTGTCAATACCGATGCCATCATCCGCTACTTCGACCAGAATATTGCGATCCATATCGTAGAAGCCCACTTTAGTAACGCCGTTTTCTTTCCCGTATTTAATAGAATTGGTAACCAGATTCGTAACGACTTGCCGAATGCTTTCCCGATCGGCACAAACTCGAAAGCGCTGGTCGGCCCCCTGTTTAAAGTCCAGTTTGATCCCTTTGGCTTGGGCTTTGAATTCAAAATCCTCAAAGACTTCTTCGACCAATTCCCGTATATCAAAATTTTGCATTTCCAGTACTAAATCACCCGTTTCAAGCCGGGAGATAGAGTCTAGGTCCTCGACGATCGTATTGAGGCGATCAACATTTTTGACGGCCCGCAGCAGATAGTTACGGTTGATATTCGGATCATCCATTCCGCCATCGATCAGGGTTTCCAGATAGCCCTGGATGTTAAAAATCGGGGTCTTTAGTTCATGAGAAATATCCCCCAAGAACCGACGGCGGT
>JBCDIO010000116.1:0-7906 GCA_038748815.1 Bacteroidota bacterium | reverse complement strand
TTTTTGCCCAGCTCATCGTTACGTACTCTCCTTCGTAGCTATGGCTACGAGGCTCCGTCGCGCCTTGATCTGAACCAAAATCGCCTCGGTCAAAATATTCATTTACTTAGTTCACAAAGTACTTAATATGCAAGATCCAATATTAGTTGAAGGTTTATCGGTTTCCTACGAACGTAAACGCGTTCTAACCAATATCTATCTACGGATAGAACGGGGACAGATCTACGGAGTAATTGGTCCAAACGGTGCTGGTAAATCTACCCTGTTTAAGGCCATTTTGGGCTTGGTAGATTTAGCATCTGGAAAGGTACAAGTGAACGGAACTAGTATTGAAAAGCAACGCAAAGAGGTAGCTTATATTCCGCAAAAAGACGATGTGGACTGGCAATTTCCAGCGACGGTGGGTGACATTGTTAGAATGGGTCGCTATCCGCACAAGAAACTTCTGCAGCGGCTCAATCAGGAGGATGAGCAGATCATAGAACAAGCAATGGAAGAACTAGGGATTTTAGACCTAAAGGACCGTCAGATTGGGGCTCTTTCCGGTGGACAACAACAGCGGGTCTTTATCGCCCGAGCAATGGCCCAGCAAGCAGATATTCTATTTTTGGATGAGCCCTTCGTAGGAGTGGATGTCACTACCGAAGAAAAGATTATTGATCTACTCAAAAAGCTATCCTCGCAGGGGAAAACGTTACTGGTGGTTCACCATGATTTATCTACGGTAGCCGAATACTTTGATCAAGTCATTTTATTAAATCAACGTCTATTGGCGGTTGGTCCAACGGAAACCACCTTTACGGAGGCAAACATCAATGCGACGTATTCTAGCCAATTACCCATTCTACATAACACGACCGATATCGTTCGTCGAAAGCGTTAGTATTTGATGAGTTGCTCGAGGTAGGTCTTGCCGGTTTCATCCTGTACCCAGAGGGTGTACAGGCCCGGTGGTAATGCACCCAGGGATAAGTCGTAATTCGGCTGGTTTAGGTTAGAACGGGTATGTACCAGTGCTCCGTCCATGGAGAATAATCGGATTTCTTGAATGTACCGATCGTTAAGCTTGATTAGGGTCTGTTCCCCAGCCGGGTTAGGGGAAAGCTCCAGCTTGGTCGGAAGAAGTTCCTGGATAGAGGAAGGTTCTGGACCAATTTCGGTCTGCGGACAAATCTGTTCGTAGACGAAAATTTGTCCATTGACTGCATAATCTAAGCGGAACGATTCATAAGCCGGTTCAAAGTAAATATCATCATGCCCCCCTCCCGGTACGGCCACTAAATAGTTATTGATCCCTAAGTTGTCGGCTTCTTGATGAATGAGTCCGCTGCCATCCATGCCGACAAATTCTACGATCAAGCCATTGAGATCTGCCGTAGCAATACCATGGTTAAAAGGGACCACTTCGTCTTCCATGCCGTGCATAGAAACAATGGGTATTTGGGTAGCATTATTCATCCATTCTTTCCGTAGAAGAGCCCCGGAAAGATTAATGACACCAAAGGCTGAGGAAGAATAGTTGAGGTTTTGCCCATTACCGCTGGTACCTTCCAAACCACCGTTAGCATCAATGATAGACTGAATATACGCTGGGACATTATCTTCGCTATCTAGAAAGGCCGTTTGTAAAGCCGTAATGGCACCGGCAGAAGCACCTCCAACCAGGATTCGATCTGGATCAATTCTGTAGAGATTATCGGTATCCGCATCGAGTCGAAGATGACGAACTGCTGCTCGCATATCGTGCATTGCTTTGACCATGATGTCCAAAACGGCCAACGAATCAGGGATGCCCAAAAGAGGATTATATAGCCGGTAGTCGATCGTAGCCGTTACAAAGCCTTTGCGGGCAAATTGCAGACAGGCTTCTTCCATATCTTCCCGACTACCAAAAACGAAAGCACCGCCAAACGCCCAAACGATAGCGGGCCGTTCTTCGATCTGGTTATTGGGCAGGTAAATATCCATGAAAAGATCTTCCTGTAAGCCTGTTACCCCGGTATTGCTGCCATATTGAACGGTGATCTTTTCGATGTCTTCGTAGAGGTCGTAAAAGTAGTTGGCACCGTCACAACCCTCCGCATCGCTTTGAGCAAAAGTAGTGATTGGAAGAAATAGGCCGAGCAGCAGCAGGATAGTTGGGATCTTCATGGTGTTTCGTTTTGTGGCTATTTACTCATCCTCGTCCATTTGGGCTAATACTACATTAAGCCCTGCTCGAAAGGTGAAGTAGCGGCTGTTCGCCGGAGAAAAGAGTCCCAGAATATTATCGCTGATAGCGTATAATTGAACCGGTCCCAGTTTAACTGAGGTGTTGAGGCCAAGGTTTGCGTAGGTATCCCGGAAAACGCCGTAACTAGCACCAACATTGATGAAAGAGAGCAGGTCATAATTGGCAGAAACGGCGAATCCGTTAAATTGCTCTCCCCGGTACCATTCTCCGTAGTACAAAACGCCCAAGCTAAAGTCCTCGTTTAGATCATAGCCTCCGGTCAAATAGACTCGCGTAGGTAGTTGAGTCGAATAACTATTATTGGTCTCCGTGACCATAAAGATATTGGAAAGCGTATCTAAGGCATTGTCGATACTAGAAGAATCGCCAGTGAGTGCCGCCGAAATATCTAAGCCAGCGTAGGCAAAGGAGCCTTCTGCGGCATAGTTTGAAACCTGCTCTTTCCAGTTGATGTTACCCCCGATGTCAAGAGCAGAAACCCCAATGCGGAAATTATCCAGTGCCAATTCTGCTCCAATATCGAATGCGAATCCGGTATTGGGAGTGAATAGGTTTTGTGCGTTCAACTCTCCGAATTGCAGATTTAGATTAAAATCGCTGTAGGAGTTATAATTCAGGAACCCGGCTGAATTCAATAGATAATCTGCCTGAAAATCTAGCGCATAAAACTCGGGATCGGTAAATAAAGAGGCTTGGTTTCGCTCGGTAGAAAGGTCGCCAATCCCACTGAGGTATTTAACTCGAATCCCGACAGATACTGGGCCAAATTTACTTGCGGACCCTAGGGCGAATTCCTGGTAAGAATAGATTTGTAGATCATTACTAAGGTCAATGGTTTCTCCAATAAACTGTGCATTGCCTTGCCAAATGAGTTGGGGGAGTGCCTTGGGGTAATTCAAGTAGGCGTTAAAACGAGCGGTATGACTCAGGCTTAAATGGACTGGTCCGATTCCGACTACTGCTGAGATCGTTTCGATCTCTAGGTTCTCTTGTACGAAATTTCGATCCTCCAGGGCCGCTACTAATCCATCTACATTGATGACAGAAGATCCATTGCTACTCGTGACCGCATCTCCGTAGGTGGCTCCAGAAAAGAATAGTGTATTGTGGAGGCCAGGAAGGCCAATTACTAATTTATGGTTGGTAAGTAAAGCGGGATTGATTTTGGACGATTGCCAAACCCCACGCATATTCGGTAAGCCGAATTCTTGTTGCGCCACAAGGCTGGTGGCCAACCATAGGCAGCCACACAGAAGAACAGTACGCTTCATAATAGATCGTTAGTCGGTGGATTATAGAGGCGAAGATTTATTCTTCCCCTTCTAATTTTATTTTCATACCCATCTTTAACCCTACTCCCTGATCCGCCAGTACTTTTACCGGCACATTTCCCTCGTTGAAAGTAGAGAATGCAGCATTCAATACGATGAAAGAGGAGTTTTTAATGGCATCAAAACGGGCGGCATCGAACGGGATGATCCGTTCGCTACGCTGAATTTCGGTAGCGATGGAATTGGCATTTACCGGGGCTGCTTCGATTACCTGTTGAGCATCCGTTAATAGGGAATCAACCAAGCTGCCTTCCTCGTTCATAAAGTATAACTGTAGGCCAATATCGAGGGGTAATTCATTTTCTGCAATCAGTTTGAATTCTACTTCTTCCACCCGATCAAATTGGGTGAAATCTACCTCAAAGGTGTCTAGGGCTGCGAAACCGGTGGCTTGGCCATATATGGGTAGTTCTACTTCTACGGATACTGTATACCGACTTTCATCGGTCATAAAGCCACGAATCGCTTCGTTTCCATCTGGATTGGTGATGGCATCCACATCGTAATCGATGGCGATAGGACCCGATCCTAAGACGGTGTCGATATTCGAATTTTGCGCAGTAAACGTATAGGAAGTGACCTTTTCTATACCGACCTCATCCAATTCTGGGTATTCAAAATCAATTCCATTGGTAAGGTCTGCATTGTTGAGACTGAGTACTTCCCCATCGACGGTATACACATCAAATACATTTACAATTGATCGGGTAGGCACTCCGAACGAATTGATTACCTGAATGGTAATCTTCGGATCGGTGAAGAATACATCTCCTCGCGTCCAGTTCTCAAAGAACTCGATATTAATGGTATCGCGTTCACCATCGTGCATTTGGTTCCCGAAGTATCCTTCTGCGTAAGAGAATTCAACATCATTCAGCGTAACAAAGAAGTTGATTAAGGTGTCGCGGGTTCCATCCGTTCGAATGGCTTCGTATTCAATGTTCAAATTACCATCTTCGTTTGCTACTAAAGAATGGCCCGTTAAATCAACATTGGTAATGGGGGGGAATGGAAATACGGGGGTGGTTCCTTGGTATAAACACACGTGGGAAAACTGTAGCATGTTCCCGTTAGGGTCGAGTACCTGAGGGAACCGAACTTGTACAGTAACGTTTTCCTCATGTGGACTTTGGAAGGTATAATTTAGTTCTCCGGATTTGAGTTCTACGTAGTCCATTTCAATGCCATCCGGAGTGGTAAAAGGTAAAGACCATACGGTATCTGTTACGGGGAAGGCCGCGGATAGGGCGGTCTCAATATTGGCAAAGATATCTTCACTGGTACGGGTTACTACGTCCCCTTTGTAACGGAGCAGGATCACCCCTTCTTGATCTACGTCGAGAAAGGTATAGTCATCAAAGTTTTCTAGTAAAGACTCCAGGGAAGCTTCGGTGTTGATTAAAGGGATGGCAAACTCGGGATCGGTTTCCGCTGAGAGCCCTTCCAAATCCCCTATATTCGTACAACCCCAGAGCATACTAAGCAAGAGGAGAGTTGGTAGCACTAGTTGTTTCATTCCGAACTATTTTCGCGATTTTTTGATAGTAGTGTTCTTTCCAGAGACTCGGCAGCCACTAGAGATAGGTTCTTTGAGGGGAGGTAGAAGTCGCAATTTTCTACGCACCCGGTCGGTGCACTTTTAGCGTGAGTCCAAAGGATAGATGGGAAAAACCCTCTATTTCCATAATGAACGATCTCAGGGTCATAAATGTAAACTCGAATGGAGGTTTATCGTTTAAAGGGACAAAGATTTTACATTTCGACATCTTACAGATTTAGTAAATTTAAGACATCGACTCCTTTGGGGATGTACAATTTCATACAAAAGGGAGTAAGTAAGCAAGAATTGACCTAGCGTAAAGAATATTCTTGACCCAACTCGGGAATTTCGACAAACTCGAAGCCTTCTTCGTTGAGTGCTTGGGCAAATACCTCCTGGCTTTCGAGTTCCCCGTGTACCAAAAATATTTTTTTGACATGTTGCTTCTGTGGTTCCACAAATTCGATGAGTTCATTGCGGTCTGCGTGGGCTGAGAAGGAGTCCATGATTTCGATGCGTGCCTTTACTTCTTTCCACTCTCCAAACAGCTTAATAGTCTCTACTCCGTTTCGTAGAATCCCACCCGGGGTTCCTGGCGCGCAATATCCGACAATCAGTAAAGTATTCTTTTCGGAATCAATATTATTGAAAAGATGATGTCTCACCCTTCCGGCATTCATCATACCCGACGAGCTGATAATGATACAGGCATCCTCTAATTGATTTAGAGACTTAGATATTTCTACGTCCCGCACGTAGGTGAGGTTATTGAAGCCAAAGGGATTGTTATCGATCAAGAGGTATTCGTTCAAATCGCTATCGTAACATTCAGGATGCGAACCGAAAATCATGGTGGCATTAACGGCTAGTGGGCTATCCACATAAACGGGAATATGGGGTAGTTGGCCCATGGTCTCCATGCGGTCAAGCATATAGACGATCTCTTGGGTTCTTCCTACACTAAACGCCGGGATAATTAATTTCCCCCGTCGTTCTACACAAGTCTCCTGGATGATTCGCAGGAATTTTTCTTCTTCATCTGGTTTGGCTTCGTGTAAGCGATTTCCATAGGTAGACTCGCAAATGAGGTAGTCTAAAGCGGGCATTTTTTGTGGGTCTCTGAGAATGGGGCGGTTTGGTCGTCCAACGTCGCCGGAGAAGCCAAAATGAATGGTTCGTTCGTGGGTTTGGATCCGGAGGGTGACGCTGGAGCTACCTAGAATATGGCCGGCATCGCGAAAAAGTACTTCGACGTCTTCGTGTATCCGGACCCACTGGTTGTACCCCGCTCCTACGAAGCGGGTCATGGTTTCGTGTACATTCTCGGTGGTATACAGAGGATCGATTAGTTCATCCCGGTCAATCTTTTTGTTTTTGAGCAAGCGTTTATTAAGCCATTGGGTGTCGCGCTCTTGAATTCTGGCGCTATCTAACAGCATAATGGAACAGAGGCTGCGCGTTGCATGGGTGGAGTAGACGGGCCCTGCGTAACCATCTCGGATAAGTTTAGGTAATCGACCGGTATGGTCGATATGGGCGTGTGATAGAATGACACAATCGATTTGGCTGGGTTCAAAAAGCCACTCCTCATTGAAGCCCTTCATGTCTTTAGCTTTACCTTGATACAAGCCGCAATCGAGTAAAATAGTGAAACCATCGTCTAAGGTAAGAAGGTGGGCACTGCCGGTTACGGCCTGTGCAGCTCCGCAGAATTTTAATTTCATGCCGTTGAGTTCGTTTCAGATACTTGAGGATTGGGAAACACGGATTTCCGAAGAGAAATTTCCGGAGCTTGTAAGATAATAAAATTGCCCGGCTGTCTGGAAAGGATAGAAGTATATGTTAAAGTTGGATCTTTCACCGGATCCTTCTTACCCCGCGATATTTGTGTGCCTAAAAAGGGAGACGACGGTGCATAAGGTATTTGGGGGTGTAAAGAATTCCTGTGCCGGTCATTTTCTTACAAATGGTGGATTTGCAAGGTTGAAAAAATTCTACAGAATATGTGTCTGCGCCCTATATACGTCTACGCCCCGAGGCCTCGGGGTGAGGTCTCGTAGAGGGAATAAGGAGCTTCGCTAATATAAAAAAGAGGCTTTCTACAGGTAGAAAGCCTCGACTCTTAATATAAATAGGATTAGTATGAAGCGGTAATTGTAGAGGGACTTAGCGCATTTTAAGTCCACCATAATCGAGGCGCACTTTGATAACGCTGCGGGCATTCTTTGTACCCATATGTCCTTCTACTTCGTGGAATGTTCCATTATCTTTTTCGTAAGTGATATTCATTTCACTTGGGTAGCTGATGCCGGCGTAATCAGCGGTAGCTTCCAATTGGTAGCTGGCGCCGTTTTCAACGCCCATTTTATAGTCCGTATAGCGTCCAACAAGGCGTACTTCGGAGAAGCCCCGGGACAACTCTTCTACATTAACTTCACCGTATTGTAGGTCTAAATCTAGACTATTGGTGACGTTCTCGATCCGAAAATCGGAATACTTGGAGATGGCACTCAGATCATCGATCTGCTCGATAACAATATTATCGTACTTCCCTTGTCCTTTATAACTGGTTAATTTGCCAATCTCATAAGTGTCGTACTTAGAGGTAACTCGTAAATCGTTTGCTTGTTCAACGTTTATCTTGGAGTATTTACTTTCCAGATTTAAATCTCGTGCTTGGCCGAGGTTTACCTTACAGTAGGCTAGGTTTCCATCAAAATCTTTAGCTTGTAGAATGGTGGCGTTACCGTAACCTAGATTGAGAACTAAGTCATTATCGACGCCCTGTACCTGGGTATTACC
>JBCDIO010000115.1:0-7906 GCA_038748815.1 Bacteroidota bacterium | reverse complement strand
GAAGCGAAGTGGTTTGGGTTAAAACCTTCTCCAAACCCCTATTCCAAGTTAAGCATGAAAAGCCTTCGTCTTCTTTTCGTATTACTGAGTCTTTCTTTTGGGGCCTTTGGCCAGAATGGCTTACCTCCTGACGCCGGTGGGCGCTCAGCGGGCATGGCCGGTGCGGACGTTATCTTTCAAGACATTTTTAGTCTTTTCAGCAACCAAGCTGGCTTGGCCTTTGTAGAAAACCTTTCCGTTGGAATCTTGGGTGAGCAGCGCTATTTGCTACCCGAGCTACAAACGGTAGCGGCAGGCATGGCTTTACCTACTAAAGCGGGCACTTTTGGCCTCCAATTGGGCTACTTCGGATTTACGGACTATAACGAACAAAAGATCGGATTGGCCTACGCTCGAAAACTTAGTAAGAAGCTCGCCATCGGAGCACAATTCGACGTTCTCAATACGCGGATCACAGAGTCCGGCTCTCTTACCCTGCTTACGTTCGAACTGGGTGCAATCATGCAGATCAGTGATCAACTACGGGCCGGCGTTCACCTATTTAGCCCCGCTCGTATTGCTGTTTTTGAAGACGAATTTCTACCCACTAGAATTAGTGCTGGCCTGGGCTACCAACCAGCTCCTGAAGTACTTCTGGCCGTTGAACTTGAGCAACAACTGGATGGCTTCTTTCGCCTAAAAGGAGGCATAGACTACCAAATCATCGATATCCTTTCCTTGCGTATCGGTGGGGCCACCAATCCCGCACTTGGAAGTTTCGGGCTCGGATTGGATATTCAAGAAAAGATCCGCATTGACTTTGCCACACAGTATCATTTGACCCTCGGTTGGACCCCTGCCTTGGGATTGTCCTATTCTGCATCTAAATCCTAATCCTTGAAAATCACCCTGCTTGCTGCCACCGCAGCGGAAATACAACCCACCATCGATCTGTTGGATTCGGGTATCCAGCCTTGGAAAAATATCGAGGTGGACCTGCTGACTACCGGAGTGGGCCTTCCTGCGACCATTTATCAGTTAACAAAATATCTGGGGCAAAAACGACCCGATATGATTGTCAATGCCGGTATCGCAGGGGCCTTGTCCGAACAAATCATGCTGGGTGAAGTGGTCTTAGTACAATCCGAAACCTTCGGAGATTTGGGGGCAGAAGATCAAACCGGTAAGTTCTTGAGTCTTTCGGAATTGGGCCTCTTAGATCCCCAAGCTCCGCCTTTTCAGAATGGGGTTATTTCTGGTACCAACCCTCCACGTTTATGGCCTGACCTCCGCCGGGTTACCGGCACGACGGTACAATTAGTGCACGGAGAAGCAGAACGAATTCAGCGATTCCGAGCCCAGAATAATGCGGAGGTAGAAAGCATGGAAGGGGCAGGAGTAGCCTATGTAGCGGCACTGGAAGGAATCCCTTACCTACAGTTGCGGTCGATCTCTAATTACGTTGAACCTCGTAACCGCGAAGCTTGGAAAATCGGGCTATCGGTAAAAAATCTGAATCGATTCCTCCTCGATAGTTTACACCATCTAGCCTATTTGTAGCTCTCGTATTCGTTCATGCCCCGCTATGTACAGTACATGGCGCGGGCTTCCATCCTTATTCTCCCCGAAACAATACCAGGGTCCAGAATGGTTCGTTAAAAACGCTTGGACGGCCTCGTGCTGGTGAGCCTCTGTTCCCCACATCAAAACCACCTTCGACGACCGCTCCATATACTTTTTAAGAAAAGACGAATTTTTGGGTCCAATGGGGTCTTGCATCTTAAATAACTCCTTAGGGTGAGGTGTTCGATAGGCGTAAATATTAAGAATATCAAAGCCCCCAAAACCTTCCTGATGGGCAAAATGCAAGCACTTCCTGATGGTTGGATCTTCTTGTAAAGCATCGGCGGTAGAAGGGTTCAGACCAACATACATGAGTCTATCTTTTTGATCATCCCAAGTCCTCCCAAGCATATATCGGTATTTTCCACAATAGGAGATTTCGACTGAACGAGTGAAGGAAGCAGGAATATTTAATTTTGGCTCCATATCTATTTTTAGTATTAATTATGGCCTATTCATAACGATCAATCCGCAGCATGGTGCGGTATTTCTCCGCTAACTGTTGTGGCTTATACCCTTTCTTGTACATGCGAAAAACGGTGAGGTTAGCAACCTGCACTTGCCACCAAGTATTGTGATCGTATTTGCGGGCCGACACCATTATCCGCTTGGGGAGAATCTTGAAACGATATTGCTTACGCGCTCGAATCAACAAATCAAAATCTTCCATCACCACATATTCTTCATCGTAGCCCCCCAATGCTTCAAAAGCGGAGCGCGGAATAAAAAAGCTTTGATCACCTCCACGTACCCAAAGGACATCCAGTCCGGTAAACAGGTCGTTCAATCGAAAGATACCGCGGTCTGAGTTAAACTTAAATCGAAAACATCCAATCGAATAGCCTTGCCTTAGGGCCTCTTGAATATCGTGCATATAACTTTTGGGAGGTAGGGTATCGGCATGCACGAAGTATAAGAGTTCTCCCTGCGCTACCTGGGCCCCAATATTGAGCTGTTTGGCTCGCCCGCGATTATCTTTCGCGCAGACGACGCTTGCCCCAGCCATTTCCGCAAGGCGTTGGGTGTTATCGGTACTTCCTCCGTCAATGACGAGGATTTCCTGTACCGCAGACCCTCCGTGTTCTTTTAGGTATAAAACCAATCGCTCGATATGTTCGGCTTCGTTGAGTGTAGGGATGATAATACTGGTTTGCAGCATGTTGTTGTTTTCCTTTGGTTTGGAGCTATTTTAAAAGGCTTCTCCAATGGTTAAGTAGTATCCGCTCGTGTTCTTTCCGAAACCCGCGTCGATGCGAATATGCAATTGATCGGCTTCATTGATCAGAATGCGTAAGCCAGCCCCCAGGGTGTACCGAAGATGCTCGGTTTGAAAACTACTCAAGGTAGGAGCTACGGCTCCATAGCCAGCAAATACTGTTCCTTTCAAGCGCCAGAATAGAGGAAATCGGTATTCTGCTTGGGCTAATAATAGATGCTGGTCCCGGAATCGGCCTTCGTAATACCCTCTCATTCGGCGTGTTCCTCCCAATAACGCAAGCTGATAGAAGGGTGTTCGGCCCCGCGTAAATTCTGCGTATACATTTGTGGCTAAAACGAATCGTTTTCCCAGTGGTTGGTAATTTCTTATATCCAGAATGAGCTTTTGAAAATCGAAAGGGCTGCCCAACCAGCGGCCATTCGATAGGAGGAGTCCTTCTGCGAAGAACCCTTCCCGGGGAAAAAATAATTGGTCGCGATTATCGTACTGCGCCAATAAACCCAGCCCAGAAATCAGGCCACTTTCTGCTTCCAGGCTGGTTTCCTGCTCCAGCAAACCATCTTCGGCAAATTCGGTCAGCTGATAATCATCTATTTGGTATCGAAAACCTAGATAGATATTCGGAAACGCTTGATAAAGCCCATTGAAGCGCCCTCGGAAGAAATTGACTCCAAATAATTCGCCTTCGTAATCCGGAAAAGCATTACCCGTTCCAAAGTAGAAGTAGTTGTAGCGGTAGTACCCAAGTTCTCCATACGACTGCCAACGATTGTCTCGCAAAAATAACTGGTAAGACAGGTACAAGAGTATTTGCCGGTTTAAGGTATAGGCACCACCCAATTGCAGCTGCGTTGGTCGCTGCCGTGGCGTGCGATTTTTCCAATTCGTTGTTACTACCCCAGCTAAGCCGAAAGCCCACCGAGTTTCTGGCGTAAAATAAACCAGCGGTAAGCCAAATAACTGATGCTCCGTTTGCAGAACGGTATCTTGCGATTCTTGTCCAGCGGCCGCACTTAAAACACATAAACCAATCAGTAGCGTCCAAAATCCCTTTTTCGTACGAAGCATATACAAGGTTTATCTCCCTTTTTTAAGTAGATACGGTGGAAAGAAAAAAATTGGATTTTTTTTGTTACCAACTGTATCTTTTTCTGCTAGACGCATTATACCAATAAATACGGGGATGATTAGCGCCTTGGGGACATTCTCCCGAATCGCTAACCTCGAGGTAATCAAAAAGAGTTAACAGCCTACGGGGACGGATAAAATATTTGCGTGCAGAAGTTTTCCAATTTCCAAATTAATCGTACCCTTGCAAAAAAAGCAGTGCGAATGCGTCCATCCAGTTCGGAAGAGGATATGCAACAGGAATGGTTGGAAATCCAGGCCGCGCAAAAAGACCGTGCCCAATTTAGGCCCTTGTACCAACGGTACTACGAGCCGGTGTTTCGGTTTATTTACAAACGTACTGCTGATCAATCTTTGAGTGCCGACATCTGCTCGGTAGTTTTCCTCAAAGCAATGGAACGGCTAGACCGTTACACTTTCCAAGGAGTTCCGTTCTCCGCTTGGCTCTTTCGAATTGCCTCAAACGAAGTCGCCCAACATTTCCGTAAAAATCAACGCAACCGCGTCGTTTCTGCTGAAGAATACCACTTCAAAGACCTGGTTGAAGAGATGGACGAAGATTGGGCCCAAGATTTACTCCCCAACTTGATTAGTCATTTGGATCAGCTCAAAGAAAAAGATTTGGTCCTGATCGAAATGCGATTTTTTGAAAAAAGACCTTTTAAAGAAATCGCAGAGATACTCGAAATAACAGAGAGTAATGCCAAAGTCCGGACGTACCGGATTCTGGATCGTTTAAAGAAAAAAATCCTTGAGAACTCCTGACATCTATTAACAGACTACTGTTCTTATTGGATGGCTTATGAAGAAGAACTACAATTTCAACATCAACCCGAAACCGCTTAGTAGCGAGGAAATCCGGCAACATCAGGATTTCGATGCCCTCTTTGCCAAGTTTCAGGAACAGGAGCAAAAACCGGAGGTGGCTGCTCCTACCCCACGCCGAAACAACGTTCGGTGGTTAACCGTTGCTGGTCTGGCCGCTGCGGCTAGCTTAGCCTTAGTGCTGATGCTACGAGTAGGCAATACTCTACCGTATGAGGAGCGTAACGCTGCGTTTTTCGCAGATCGCCCCTTTGTAGAAGAGCCTCTCTTGCAGGTACCTAAACCCATCTTAGCTAGCTATCCGATCGATGCCGAAGAAGGCGGTATTCTGGAATACGAATCCGGATCTCGGTTAATCATTCCAGCCGCTGCTTTCCACGATACGAAAGGGCAGCCCGTACAAGGAGAAGTTGCAATCCACTACCGGGAAATGCACGATTTTGTGGACTTTTTCCTTTCTGGAATTCCGATGGTCTACGATTCGGCCGGCGTAAGCTACAATTTAGAGTCTGCGGGTATGATTGAAATCTATGCTGAGCAGAATGGTCAGCGAGTGCGGATGGCCCCCGGTAAATCAATTGATGTCGAATTGGTTTCCTCCCTCTCGACACCTCATTTGAATGTACCACCTAACTTCAATATCTATCACCTAGATACGGTAGGCAGAAAGTGGGTCTACCAAAATATTGATCGAATTCAGGTATTACAAGACGAAGCTGCCACCTTACCAGGAAATCACCCGGCACTTTCTGCTCAACAAGCCTTGATGAATAGCCTGGATGGCATTCAAGCACAGGAGAAAGCCCTAATGGAGCAACTGACTTTAGAAAACCCTGCTCCTCTGGAACCACTTCGTCCACGCCGCCACAATGGCACCGACTTTGTGTTCGACTTGGATCTACAGGGACTTGATGCAGCTCAGAACACCTATCAAGGGACTTTCTGGCAACTTTCCCCCAATTCCAGTGTTACAGAACAGCAATTAAATCAAGCCTGGGATAACTTTCATTTAACCCAGATCAACAACCGAGATTACCAACTAAGCTTACTCAACGAGCAGCAAACACTTACGGTTATTGTGAATCCGGTTCTTTCGGGTGCCGATTACGACCGAGCCCTCGCTGAGTACGAACAAGAATACGCCGCATACCGGCAAGCAATGGCCACCTGGGAGGCCCAGATTGAAGCTCTTAGAACCGAGCGTTCCAGCGACTTGCAAACGCAACGAGAAGGAGCTTATCAAAAATTCCAGGAAGCTATGAAAACCTTAGCGGATAATGGAGCTAGCATCGACGCTTCGACTCCATTATTCAACCGCAAAATTGTGAACCGCTTCCAAGCCGACCGCCTGGGAATCTGGAACTGTGATCGGCCGCTGGCTCCACACATGATTCAGATGAAAGCCAAACTGGTCGACGAACGCGGGCAAGCCATCAAAAATCAAACGGTCTTTTTGGTAGACCGTGGTCGCAACACCATCCAAGAATTTGTAGCCGGCGAGGACATGGAGATTCGCTTTGACCTACACGCTACTAATATGATGTGGCTCGTGACCGAGGACCAAAAAATTGCCATCTATCGCTCAGAGGACTTCAAACAGCTGAAAGCCGATGAGCAGAATTATACGTTCGTGATGGAAAAAGTTAACCGACCCTTGCAGAATGAGCAAGATGTTCGTGATGTTCTTCAATTCTAATGCTGCAGCCTAAGCAGCTACTCTATTAACTAACCTTTATTCCAAAGAGGCTATCCTAAGAAGGATAGTCTCTTTATTTTTTGCTCAAGGTAAAGATGATACATCTCGTTACCTACTACGATCCCGAAGTCTCATGGTGAGACTTCGGGATCGTAGTAGGTCCTTTTAGTGGCAGAAAAAATAGCAACCTGTGATGTAAAATAGAGGCTAAGCGGAAGAATCCGGAAAAAAGAACCTCTTTTCTTTCCTTAAAAAAGGACTATTCTTCTTTGTAAATACCAACATACCGTTCGCCGCCGGGTTTTACCCATCCGCGGTACATACCAGCCGTATTAAAAGGCATGGCAATATTGCCTTGAGCATCTAGGGCGATGATTCCGCCACCACCGCCTTTCTCCACTAACTTATCCATCACAATTGCATTGGCTGCTTCTTCAAGAGTATTTCCTCCATAGGCCATCCGAGCGGCAACATCATAGGCCACCGCGTAGCGGATAAAGAACTCTCCATGTCCCGTACAGGAAACTCCGCAGGTGGCATTATCGGCATAGGTTCCCGCTCCGATGATCGGAGAATCACCAAAGCGATTATACCGCTTATTGGTCATTCCTCCCGTGGAGGTTCCCGCCACAATATTACCTTCTTTGTCTAGTGCAACACAGCCCACGGTACCAAATTTTGAATCCACGGAGGTGCCGTCGTAGCGCCAGCCAGTTGCCTTGTTCTGTACTCTTTCTAAGGCTTTACGGCGAGATTCTGTATCGAAATAGTCATTTTCCACCATTTCTAGCCCTTGTTCTTTGGCAAACTGCTCCGCTCCGGCTCCCGAAAGTAATACGTGGTCCGAATGTTCTAATACGGCCTGTGCCGCCGTAATCGGATTTTTAATATTCTTAACCCCGCCAACGGCACCGGCGTTTTGGTCACTCCCGCGCATAATAGACGCATCTAATTCGTGCTCCTCAGCATAGGTATAAACGGCCCCTTTCCCGGCATTAAACAGCGGCGAATCTTCCATGAACGTAATGGTGGCGATAACGGCTTCCGTACTGGTACCACCATCCGCTAAAATTGCCTCGCCAATATTCAATGCTTCGTTCAAAGCATCTCGGTAAGAGGCCTCCCGTTCGGGCGTCATATTTTCTTTGAGAATGGTCCCCGCTCCGCCGTGAATAACCATCGCAAAAGCCGGTGCTTCGATCTCTGACTGCGTAGAACCTAAAGCCTTTTCACCCGTCGTTTCACCCGGCTGACAAGACCAACAAAAAATGAAACAAATAGCAAGTAGTATCCAGTATCGCATCGTATTATGATTTGGTGACGACTTGAAAATACTAAAAATGGATTTGGAAAGATTTATATCCGAGACGTAGTGTTTTGGGAACCATCCAACTACTTAGCTTCGCACCGGTGTTTTGAGCTTCAGCACAAAAGGG
>JBCDIO010000114.1:0-7933 GCA_038748815.1 Bacteroidota bacterium | reverse complement strand
CCGGATGTGCTTGGCATTTTTTTGGAAAAGGACCCATGCGTTCAAGTTGACACGCTTTGTTTTAAAATAAACAAATTGTTGAAAAAGTGCGCGTAAATGGATATTTTTGTAACGCAATGTGGAAAAAAAGGATGTCAATATTTGATCATTATTACTTATGTTGACTCAGATATAACAAAAGCCTTTTTAATCAGCAAGCAGGGCGTGCCTTGCGCCCAAGTATTTAGCGAATAATCTGCCCTACCCAAGTAGTGGCGTTTTCAGTCAACTTTTCAACTTATGGCAAAAGTTTCCTACACGGAAGATAACATTCGGTCACTGGATTGGCGGGAGCATATTCGCATGCGTCCCGGTATGTACATCGGAAAATTGGGAGATGGCTCCGCTCAAGATGATGGAATTTATATTCTCATCAAAGAAGTCATCGACAACTCCATCGACGAGTACGTTATGGGGCACGGAAAAGAGATCGTGGTCAATGTACAAGACGGAGAAGTGGAAGTCATCGATTTTGGCCGTGGTATTCCACTCGGAAAAGTAGTTGACTGTGTATCTAAGATCAATACCGGGGGTAAATACGACTCGAAGGCCTTCAAGAAATCCGTGGGTCTGAATGGGGTAGGTACCAAAGCCGTCAATGCTCTTTCCAATAATTTCATCGTCCAAGCCTGTCGGGAAGGAAAAACGAAGATTGCAGAGTTTGAGCTGGGTGAATTGAAGAAGGATCATAAAGTGAAAAAAACGGATCTGGAGAATGGTACCCGGGTCCGTTTCCGTCCCGATCCCTCGATCTTTAAAAACTACCGTTTCCGCAGCGAATATATTGAGAATCAACTCTGGAATTACGCCTATCTGAACGCGGGCCTGAAAATTCGCTTCAATGGTAAAGTGCTGTACTCTAAAAACGGTCTACTCGATCTATTGAGCCGGAAGACGAATCCGGAAGCCCTGCGGTATCCCATCATTCACTTGAAAGGCGAAGATATTGAAATCGCTATGTCCCATGGACAACAGTATGGCGAACAGTACTACTCTTTCGTAAATGGACAGAATACTACCCAGGGTGGAACCCACCTCAACGCTTTCAAAGAATCGGTGGTAAAAACGGTTCGCGAATTTTTCAATAAGAACTATGATCCTCGCGACGTTCGGGCTTCGATTATTGGTGCCATTAGTGTGCGGGTCGAAGAACCCGTATTCGAATCACAGACCAAGACTAAACTCGGTTCCTTGGAAATAGGACCTGAAGGTCCCACGGTGCGGACCTTTGTCATCGATTTCGTAAAACGCGAACTTGATAATTATCTACATAAAAATCCGGAAGCGGCCCAAGCGATCCAAAAACGGATCATGCAGTCCGAACGGGAACGTAAAGAGATTGCCGGCATCAAAAAGCTGGCGAATCAACGAGCCAAAAAGGCGAACCTTCACAATAAAAAACTACGAGACTGTCGCTACCATCTAAGTGATAGTACTCGCAAAGCCAGTGAAGAGAAGCGCCTGGCAACGACCATCTTTATCACAGAGGGAGACTCCGCTAGTGGATCGATCACCAAGGCCCGGGATGTACATACCCAAGCGGTTTTTAGTCTACGGGGTAAACCCTTGAATTGCTATGGCTTAACCAAGAAGGTCGTTTATCAAAACGAAGAATTTAATTTGCTTCAGCACGCCCTCAATATTGAAGATGGATTGGATGATCTACGGTATAATCAAGTGGTCGTCGCGACCGATGCCGATGTCGATGGTATGCACATTCGATTGTTGCTATTGACTTTCTTCCTACAGTTTTTCCCTGAGTTGGTACGGAGCGGGCACCTCTACATTTTGGAAACGCCCTTGTTCCGTGTTCGGGATAAAAATGAAACCTTTTATTGCTACTCCGAGTCCGAAAAGCAAGAAGCGATTAAAGCCTTGCGTGGAAAGCCCGAAATTACCCGATTTAAGGGGCTTGGTGAGATTAGCCCAAAAGAATTTGGTGGGTTCATCGGCGAAGATATCCGGCTTGAGCCGGTTGTGATTCAGGAAGATACCGACTTAGAAGACGTACTGACCTATTACATGGGTAAGAATACACCACAGCGCCAGGAGTTTATCATTGAAAACCTGAAAGTCGAAAAATCACTGGAAGAAGAAACCAAGGTGAAGTCGGCAACCGAAGATCCAGCGGAAGGGGAAGTAGCTCCCGCTTCGGCTTAAATTTCCCTATGAAAAAAACCAACCCACGTGTCATTCGGCAAAAGCCACCCCGCTATTTGGATGCCTATTCCCAAGCAGTCATTCTATTAGGGGGGGCGATCCAGCAGATTGGTTGGGCTTTTTTTGGCTTTAGTATGATCTTTTTCTGGGCTTTTGTGGGTAATTCAGAATTGTTTTACCTCCTGGAAAGTCGGTCTGACTGGGCCGAAATCCAGGGGAAGGTTATCGACATCACCCCTACAAATATGTCAGAAGGTGAAGTGACTATTCAACGGAATACCTTCACTTTTATTCACGATTACCGAGAATACGAAGGAGAATCGTTTACGCTGGGCCGCGAGTACCGAGAAGGAGACGCCGTTTGGTTGCGTTATGATCTGAACGATCCGGCGAATAGTATGATTAAAGATTCACGGAGGGCTCCTTTTGGCTACGCGGTGGCTTTAGTGCTTCTTTTTCCGCTGGTTGGTAGTATCATGATCCTTGTCCAGTTTCGCCGAAACCAGGGCTATCTAAAACTGCTAAAATTGGGCGTGTTTTCTCTGGGTAAACAAGTCAATAAAGAAAGAACCGGTGGAAGCGTTACGGTAAACAACGTGACGTACCCTATTTACAAATACACCTTTGAGTTTACCGTGGCCGGAACACCCTATCAGGCCGTTTGCCAGACCCACCAAACGGAGTTGGTTGAAGACGAAGAACGAGAGATCGTCTTATACGATCCATTGCATCCGAAGACGAGCATGGTCTACGATGCCGTGCCAAATGCGCCTAAAATTGATGTAGATGGCTATTTGAAACCAGTCTCCGAGGCAAAAATCGTGGTGTTTGCCTTGCCTTTACTTACCGCCATTATCAATTTAATAGGGTGGTTGTTGATAATGGGAACCTCCTAAATTCGTTCTATTAAGCAGTATTTATTACTGCCTTTTTGACAAGAAAAGGGCAGAAATAGGACAAGGTAAACAGGGTAAACCTCCTGGTAATAACCAATTTCCGCAATTCTGACATACGAAAAAAGCTGGCATAAATCTTGCCTAATAGGTTTGCGATGTGTTGGTTTATGTCGGCTGCCAACTTGACATTTATAGAGGGGAAAAATATCTTGTGCAATAGATTTGATTAGTGCTAATATGAGTGCTTGATCCTACAGCCCTCAAAACATTCCTGAGTATGGGCTTACCAAGTATTAAATCTTGAATCTATTAATACATACTCCTGCAATTATCCAATCTTTTTTAATCGAACCGGCTGAAAAGCTACTATGAGCATATTTGAAGATTTTTTTACGACCCAGGGATTCGAAGATGAAGGCGATTTTATGCCTTTGATCTCCATCGAAGAAGAGGACGAGAAGAATATTGAAGAATCTTATTCTGACGTATTACCCCTGCTCGCATTAAAGAACACGGTTCTTTTTCCAGGTATCGTTATCCCCATTACCGTTAATCGAGATAAATCGATTCAAGCGATTACGGAAGCTTATGAGGGCGATCGGATTATCGGCGTGGTTTCTCAAAAAGATCCCAAAGTGGAGCTGCCTAATGGGAGTGATCTCTATCGAGTTGGTACCATTGCTCGAATCATCAAATTGATTCGCGTACCCGATGGAACCACAACGGCCATTTTGCAAGGTCGTAAGCGATTTCAGGTACAACAAGTAGTAACGGAAGAACCCTTTTTTAAAGGGCGAGCAACCGTACTTCCTTACACGGACCCAACGAATAAGCTCGAGTTTGAGGCTTTGATCGCTTCAATTATAGATAAGGCCAAACAAATTATTGAACTATCGCCGAATATTCCCAGCGAAGCCATCGTGATGCTACGGAATATCAGTTCCCATAGTTTTTTACTCAATTTCATCGCCTCCAATCTGGGTTCGAAGGTTAGCCAAAAACAGAATATTTTGGAATTGACTAACCTGACGGAGAAAGCGAAACTCATCTATCAACAAATGGATAGTGAGTTGCAGCTGATGGAGCTCAAGGACCAAATTGAAAATAAGGTCCGAACGGATATTGAGAAGCAACAGCGAGATTATTTCTTGAACCAGCAACTCAAGACTATTCAAGAAGAACTTGGACAAAATCCCCAAGAAGAGGATATAAAGAACTTGCTGGCTCGTAGCCGTAAGATGAAATGGCCCCAAGAGGTGGAGCAGGCTTTCCAAAAAGAATTTGGTCGTCTTCGTAGAATGAATCCCCAGGTAGCGGAATATTCTATTCAATTGAGCTATCTGGAACTCATGTTGGATCTTCCTTGGGAAACCTTTACTAAAGATAACTTCAACCTGCAAAAGGTCAAGAAAGTCTTGGACCGAGATCATTACGGCCTAGAAAAGGTCAAAGAAAGGATTCTTGAGCACCTAGCCGTCTTGAAATTGAAAGGAGATCTGAAGGCGCCGATTCTGTGTTTAGTTGGTCCTCCGGGGGTTGGAAAAACCTCCCTGGGTAAGTCCATTGCTACGGCCTTAAAGCGAAAATTTATTCGGATGTCTCTCGGGGGCTTACACGATGAATCAGAGATTCGCGGCCATCGGAAGACCTATATCGGTGCAATGGCCGGTCGAATCATACAGTCTTTGCGTAAAGCTGGTTCTTCGAATCCGGTTTTCATTCTGGATGAAATCGACAAGATTGGTAAAGACTTCCGGGGTGATCCCTCTTCTGCCCTTTTGGAGGTACTGGATCCAGAACAAAATAGCACCTTCCACGATAATTATCTGGACTTGGACTATGACCTTTCTAAAGTAATGTTCATTGCTACCGCTAATTCACTGTCCAATATTCAGCCGGCCTTACTAGACCGAATGGAAATCATACACGTTTCCGGATATTCCGTAGAAGAAAAAATTGAAATTGCGAAGCGACATTTGATTCCTAGTCAGCGCGAAGAGCATGGACTGACCGGGAAAGATGTCAAATTCAATGATAAGTTATTGCGAGAACTGGTTGATTCTTACACCCGAGAATCCGGTGTTCGCTCTTTAAATCGGCAAATCGCTGGTGTAATGCGTCGAGTAGCGAAACATGTGGCGATGGAAGAATCCTATGCGGTAAATATTAAACCGAAGGAGCTAAAAGATTATTTGGGTCCAGCGAAGTTTTCAAAGGAGATTTACCAGGAAGTACAAACCCCGGGGGTGGCCGTTGGTTTGGCCTGGACGCAGACCGGTGGTGATATTCTTTTCATTGAATCCATTCTGAGCAAAGGAAAAGGGAAGTTAACCCTTACCGGAAATCTAGGGGATGTAATGAAAGAATCCGCTAGTACGGCTTTGAGTTTTTTGAAAGCTAATGCATCCGAATTTGGGGTAAACTCTGATAAATTCTTTGAAAAAGATATTCATATCCACGTGCCCGAAGGGGCCATTCCAAAGGACGGGCCTTCGGCGGGTATCACGATGTTGACTGCCTTAGCTTCGGTGTTTTCTGATCGGCCGGTTAAGCCGCGGTTGGCAATGACTGGAGAAATCACCTTGCGGGGTAAAGTTTTACCGGTAGGTGGTATTAAAGAAAAAATTCTGGCGGCAAAGCGTGCTGGGATTACCGATATTATTCTCTGCCATGAGAATGAAAAGAATGTGCGGGAAATCCAAGAGGAATTTATCCAGAACCTCCGATTCCATTACGTAAAAGAAATGGAAGAAGTGTTGGATTTGGCGCTTGGTATCAAAAAACCTGCTGCCATAAATGTGAACTAGATCGGGTCTAGATAAAGGAAAGAAAGAGACCACTCCATAGCGGCTGACCGATAAAAAAGCGGAGCTGCTGCGGGGTGGTCTTCATTTTTTCAAACTATTTTTACCCGTTCGGCAAACCCTGGACCCCAATCGATGGTCTATATTATAGGCCTATTGGAAGACCACGCTGGTTGAATAACTATTCGCTAGTTTCAGAAAAGCAAAACCATGAAGCAGATATTTCTTTCTCTTAGCGTATTTTTTCTCTTTGTTTTGGCGCAGCCACTGCAAGCACAACTTAGTAATGAGTTGATTCAATTCTCGGGTATGGTCCTGGATGGTACCGACCAAGATCTGGTTCCTGTACCCTTTACCAATGTTTTGGTGAAAGGAGAAGGTCGAGGAACCTATTCTGACTTCAATGGATTCTTTTCACTGGTAGTCCGCAAAGGGGACGAGGTCGAATTCTCCGCCGTAGGATACGAAACAGTAAGCTTTGTTATTCCCGACTCATTGGAAGAAAATCGCTATTCGATGGTACAACTCATGACGCGTGACACCATCAACCTGCCGGAGGCAGTTATCTTCCCTTGGCCAAGTCGTGAGAATTTCCGCCTTGAGTTTCTGGCCATGGATGTCACCTCTGAAATGCAAGAACGCGCCGTACGCAACTTAGCACAAGAAAGCCTGGAGCGTATGCGAAATGAAGTGGTTCGCGATGGAAACGAAAACGCGGATTACTACCTACGGCAACAAGCTAGCAATTTCTACTACATTGGTCAGGCTCCACCCATGAATATCTTCAATCCGATTGCCTGGAAAAAATTCTTTGATGCTTGGAAACGCGGAGACTTCAAGAAAAAGTAACTCTATTCAAATGGAATAACCACGTTTAGCTTGTAGTATTCGCTAGCGTAAGGTGAATCTTCTGCGACATTGATACCCGCCGAAAAACGCAAAGCGTATTTCTCTTGGATGGTGTATTTGATGTAGCCCCCTGTCCAAGTATACAAGGGACCCGTATCTCCTGCGTTGGTTTCTGTGAGGCGAAAGCTTTCGTAGTGGATGCCTACGGAAAAAGCCGGGTGTAGGTAAATGCCGGGGTAAATCCAGTAAAGTGCAAAGCTGCTGTTGATGGGACCTTCTCTTCGTAAAACCTGGTAATAGGCCACAAAAGCTTCGGTTTCGAAGCGATCATCCAAGTATAGTAATAATAAACTTGGGACAATTCCTTCTGCCAGTAATCCTTGCTCCGCTCCGGAAAGTAAGTTTCCATGTGTGAATCCAATAGAGGGGTTGATGACTAAGCGATCTTGTAGAGTAGTAGAACTGATTCCAATGCCCGTTTCTGTCCAGAAGTTTGTTCCCGTTGCTGGGCTTCCAAAGCTGGGGTTAGTCCAGAAGAGTCCGTAGGCCGTTAGGTCAAAGCGCTCGCTGATTGGGCGGCTACCGACCACCTGTGGGTAAAATCCAAAGGCATTATCTTGGTTAAGGACTAGTTGAAAAGAACCAGTTTCTTGCGCTTGCAAGAAAAAGGAGAGAAGAGTGAATGGGAGAAATTGGATGAACTTTTTCAAGGCGATTTTTTTTCTAATTTGTACCTGGCTACCATTATAGCTTATTCGGATTTGAGCGTTAGTCAAAAATTCAAATAAGCCTTAACAGAGACGTAACCTATCATGAGCAAAGATCAATTTTTAGGGGCTTCATGAAAATAAAAAGAACTGAAGAAAGGCTAGTGCTGGAATTGGATGAACTTTTAGATTATCCGAAGGCAGCTCAGGAAATTCTAGATTGGATCGGGAAGGATATCCGAATTCTACTGTTAACGGGCGATCTCGGTGCTGGTAAGACAACCTTGGCCAAGGCTATTTGCCAGAAGTTGGGCGTACAACAAGCTGTAACAAGTCCTACGTACGCAATCGTGAATGAGTATGCTCGCGCGGGTGGTCAAGAGCTTGTTTATCACCTGGATTTATACCGACTCAATGATCTGGAGGAAGCCTTGCATATTGGGATAGAAGAATATCTCGATAGTAACAATTATTGTTT
>JBCDIO010000113.1:0-7996 GCA_038748815.1 Bacteroidota bacterium | reverse complement strand
GCAACATGTACAATCGGTATTGCGAGGCACTTGGCAGGGATTATTTAACCGGGGTTGGTACTCTACACCTATCCTTTAACACAAAGATTATGGAATTCTTATTTTGGCTAGGAGTTGGTGTGGTCCTTTATACGTACCTCGGGTACGGGATTCTTACCTTTATTTTAGTTCGACTGCGGGGTGGGCACAAAAAAAAGTGGCCAATCCTAGATGATGAAGATTTACCCGAGGTGACGCACTTAATTGCGGCGTATAACGAAGAAGATTGGATCGCAGATAAGATTCGAAACTCCTTAGAAGCAGATTATCCGAAAGATAAACTAAAGGTCTTAGTGATTACCGATGGGGCAGATGATCGGACACCGGAGATCGTTGCTGAATTTCCGGAGGTCACGCATATGCATCGTCCGGAACGCAGGGGGAAAATTGCTGCAGTCAAACGGGCACTCCCTATGGTTAAGTCTCCGATCACTATTTTTTCGGATGCCAATGCCATGCTCAACAAAGAGGCAGTACGCCGCATGGTGAACCACTTCCAACGGACAGAAATAGGTGCTGTCGCTGGCGAAAAGAGGGTGATTGACCCAAGTAATCAAGGTACCAGCGGCGAAGGATTATATTGGAAATACGAGTCTTTCTTAAAGACCTTAGATACCCAATTGCATACGGTAGTCGGCGCGGCGGGTGAGCTTTTTGCAACCCGTACCCACCTCTTTCCCATGGTACCAGACGATACCATCATTGAAGATTTCTACGCCACCTTGACCATTTGTAAAAAGGGATATCAAGTAGCTTATGAGCCGACGGCCTACGCCATGGAATCGAGCTCCGCTTCGGTGGGAGAAGAGTTAAAGCGTAAGGTGCGGATTTGTGCCGGTGGCTTTCAGGCTATTTCTCGTTTGCGGGAGCTTTTGAATCCCTTCCGTTACGGCTGGTTAACCTACCAATACGTCTCGCATCGGGTTTTCCGGTGGACCTTGGCCCCGCTGTTCTTACCCATCATTCTGGTTTCGAATATCGTTTTGGCCGCACAGGGCTTAGCCCTATACCAATGGATTTTAGCGGCCCAGATCGGCTTCTACTTATTGGCCGGGGCTGGTTATCTATTACAAAACCGAACCATTCCGATTAAGGGATTCTTTGTACCGTTCTATTTCACGATGATGAATATAAGCGTGTATCTCGGGTTCCGTCGCTTCCTCAACAATAGCCAATCGGTGGTTTGGGAGCGGGCGCAGCGGAGTAGTCGCTCCGTAGCACAGGGCTAACTGATACTGCAGATATAGAAAAGGGGGAAGGCGTGGCCTTCCCCCTTTTTATGGCGGGTATCCTGAGGTAAGAAAACAGGGCTCTTGAGAACTGGGTATTATTGGGCACTTGAGCATTAACCCGCCATAGCCTAAATGCTTGTAGGGCAATAAATTCAGGGGTTTTCGATCCAAAAAAGCTCGCCTGTAACCCAACTCGTCTGATGACTGTCCCGAGTCCTCGGGAGAAGGCGAGTTGCCCCGAGACCTCGGGATGTACACGTGTAAGATTTCGAGCCTTCTTTTACTCTTTCCGAAATTTTGTCTCCCCCCCTACCACGGTCTGTAAAACCTCAGCTTCCAGAATTTCCTCATCCGTACAGTCGATGAGATTTTTGGATAAGACGACCAGATCGGCTACTTTCCCCGGCTCGATCGACCCTTTCCAATCGTCTTCAAAAGCCGCAAAAGCATTGCCCAAAGTATAGGAATAAACGGCCTCCTCTCGAGTCATACGCTGTTCCGGGAAAAATTCAAAGCCGTTATCCGCACGCTTCCGGGTTACAGAGGCGTAATAAGAAATCAGGGGATCTACATCTTCGACGGGGGCATCGGTCCCATTGGCAATCACCACACCGGCATCGAGTAAAGAACGCCAAGGGTACGCACCCAAACGGGCCCGTTCTTCCCCCAGGCGGCTAACGACAAAAGGAGCATCGGAGGTACAGTGAATACCCTGCATACTAGCAATGATGCCCAAGGTGCGGAATCGAGGGATATCGGTGGTATCCAAGTGCTGTGCGTGTTCGATGCGCCAGCGCCAGTCTTCTTGCCCAAACTTCGGTTTCTCTTCTTCCATAATATCCAATACGACCCGATTGGCCCGATCACCAATGGCGTGTACGCATAACTGCATCTTGTGCTCTCGAGCCAGCGTCGCAATATTCTTCACTTCTTGTACGGAAGTGGTATTCTGCCCCAGAAAGTCCGGTTTGTCATGGTAGGGAGCCAACAACCAAGCTCCGAAAGCACCGAGAGCTCCGTCTACTTCCGTTTTGATGGCTCGGCAACTGAAATAACCCGCTCCGGCATCAACAATGGGAAAGCCTTGCATCCGGTCCTTCATTTCGGCGTACGAATGCCGCAGCATCACCCACAGGCGTAGATCAAGGGAATCATTCTCTGCAAGGTCCGTATACCGTTCAATCTCGTAATACTTCGAACCGGCATCTTGAAAGGAGGTAATTCCTTTCGCCAAGCATTCTTCCTGAGCCAACTCAATGGCCCGATACCATTTAGCATTGAGGGCCTCCTGTGGTAGCCCATCCAAATATTCTTGATACGAATTGATGATGAGCTTCATGGCCCGTTCTTCAAAGACACCAATGGGCTGCCCCTGCGCATCTTTAACGACTTCACCCCCCTCTGGGCTCACACTCTCCGCTGTGACGGCAGCTAGTTCCATAGCCGCATCATTGGCAAATAAGGAGTGTCCCGAAGCGTGAAATAAGATCACCGGATTATCGGGTGCCGCTTCACTCAGCGCATAGTGAAAGGGATAGCCATTGACGTTTTGCCCAGGCCGTTCGTCCCATTTTTCCTGATGCCAGCCGCGACCTTCGATCCATACTCCAGGCTCTAGCTCAGCCGCTGCTTCGGCCACTTCAGCAACGATTTCATCCCAGGATTTTGATTGCAGAAAATTTAAATTCAACAGACTCATACCCAGCCCCGAGAAGTGTCCATGGCCTTCAATAAAGCCGGGCATCACAAAAGCTTCTTCCAAGTCTTGTACCTCCGTATCTTCCCCTTTCCATGCGGCCAGAATGGAGGCATCGCCAGTAGCTACAATCTTACCGCCTTGAATAGCGACGTGGGAAACCCAAGGTTGGTCCGAATTGACTGTGTAAATTTTACCATTGGCCAGAATGAGGTCCGCTTTTTGAGCATCCTCACTCGTACAGCCCAAAAGACAGGCCAGTATTAGCCCACTTAGTGTTGCATTAAATAGTTTCATACCTTTTATTTTACCTTTTCAGGGAAAATAGGTATTTCACCCCAGCTTTTTGTTAGAGCTTGTATGGGATTATTCTCCGGGCGACTGCTGCACTAAGTATTTTCGGTTTCTGGCTAGTGGTAAGTTCCAAGAACGCCAAGTATAATCTTGAGCCTTACCCTGTAGCCGATTGTTTTTATATCGGAGAATTTCGACGACTTGTGCCCGATTCAACCGTGGGTCTAGTTCCGCCAATTGCTCCCATTCTTCCCATAACACGTACAGGTTATCGGTCGACATTTGACTCACCAAATAGGCTGCATCTACCCCTTCTCGGCTCGGGAAATGGATGTTGTACTTCGTGACTAAAACCTCCCAATTAAAGCTTCCCATTAAGAGAAAGACAATGCCCATTCCCCAAGCGGTGCGATTGAATACAAAGGCTAAGGTCTTCCGATCGTGCACTTTCTGGAAGACCGCCCATAAACCAATCAGGGTTAAGAGTAAAAAGACGAAAACCCCAATTCGACGCTCGGTTAGGCCATAGGCTTCGATGTAGCGATAATTGCGCATGCCCACGGAGAGTGCCAACCAGGCATTCTGGGCTAACCAAGCGGTAGCCAGCAGTTGCAAGGGCTTGTGGTCCGGATAGAAATTGAGATTGGCCCGGAAGAAGTACAAAATCAAAGCGGCCGCCATCAGGATAGTGGCAATGAGTACCTGAGTTCCGGCATGTACATACTGCGAAAGCTCAGCGGCGGAGGCTTCTGAGAAATTTAACCATACGTAAGTAAGGTCAATTCCATTGACCAGCAGTAGTAGTACGTTGAGCGCCGATAAAACAATGATTCCCATTCGGTATTCTTTCTTCAAAGCCAGGATACCTCGGATGCCCCAAATTGTTCTCCACAGACTATCATTTCCGGGTTGCCGTACCAGGGTTTCCTGAAGTGCTTCCCAACGGTGAGCTTTCTTTTCTTTCTGCTGCAGGGCAAATGGAATGGCTAAAAAAGCACCGAAAAAGAATAAAAATACGCGTCCCGTCATCCCTTCGAGTTGCGTCCAACTCAAAAGAAAGTCAAGCGTATCGAACAGAAGATTTCCAAAACGCGGACTAGCAATGCAATACAAGATTAGGAAAATGAAAACTACTACTCCCGGCAGAATGGTGAGACGAAGCCATCGATAAATTTCTGAAAGTCTCGACTCACCAGCATGCTGCTCCAACATCCAGGAAACATAACGGTGGGGCCCTAAACCAAAGGACCATAAACCCAAGCCTAGGCCAGCCCAAATAAATCGAACCGTTCGATACTGTGCCAATCCCACAAGGCCCAACATGGATCCAATATTTACAGTCAGTGCATAGCCGTTATGATTTAGTAAATACATGAGGATACTCAAAGCCCAGGCACCGATTAGAAACGGAGCAGTAGATTCCCGAAAGAGACTTTGCTGATTGAGAAACAAGCCTCCTAATAAAAGGAGCTCCAACAGAAATAGATTGAGCCCCAGCCCCTCGCCCCAAAAGAGAAAGGGTAAAGCAAGCCCACTGAACAGCAAGCAAAGCTGTACGATCAGATACTTTTTCATAGAATCGATGTTTTTTCGGTCGTCAAGAAAGAAGAGTAAGACAGCAGCAGTAAGCCTCCCAAAATTGGGACCAATAGAAGTGTTTGGCCAAATTCAAAGGGATGTAACAAGGGGGTTAGAACCGACCAAAAAGTAGCAATGGGTTGGGTAAAAACATCCCAACTATTGAGCCGTAAAAAGCGCCCTACAAACACCCCATAACTACTTGCTCCCAATACGAACGTTACCAAGCCCAACTGCTGCCAATAGGGCAAATGAGACCAAAACCGAAGATGAATGGCACGAAGAGAGGCTAAGCCCACCAACCAGCCAGCAACCGCAAAAGTGACCAGCAAGGAAGTATCTAGCCAATATGGAACATTACCACGCGGACGTAAATGAATAAGGTCCGTAAGCAGGTACGGAGCATTGGGTAAAAACAACAGCCAAGCGGCAAAGCCAATAAGACTACCCACCGACCACCAGGAAGCTTTCCGCTGAACTAACCAGGCACTAATTCCGTAAGGAATCCAGGCCAGAAAGAGATTCCATAGTAGAAACGCGAAGTAAGGATAGGCTCCTATACCTGCCCATTCTAACCCTTCTGCAAAAGCCAGACCATTGGGTAATAGAACAAGGCGCAGCGCCCAGAGTATTCCGGCAGCGAAAGTCCAACCAACTAAAGAAAGAAAGGATAAATTCATACAAAGCACTTTGAATTACAAAGTAAATATTCAAAAAAAAGGGCGCGCTGTAGTGATGGGCCTACCGAAGATTAACTGCCGTAGCTCTACCACTGATTCTTGCAATAAATATTCGAATCGCCAGCCGGCGATACACCGACCGCTGCGCCCCCGCAACCAGGCCCAATAATAACTACGCAGGAATTCTGGCAGTAGCACCACCGATCCCAATACTGCTAAAACTACCCCTAAGGAGCGTTTGCCGTTTCCAAGTAAAAAGAACTGCATACGCGCTTCTTCTTCGGCGTCCGTACCGTAGCCCAGCAAGACATGATACACATCGTGCCGCTCGAATTGCGGAAAGAACTCGAATCCCTGGGCATCTAGGAATTGTGCCAACTCATTGCCCAAGGTCCCCTGTGGGGCCTTTCGCAAGTTGGGTAAGGTGACCGACCAAGCCGGAGAGTCACTTTGAAAAAGCATCCGGTACCAGGGAAGCACCCAATGGACACCGTGCTGTAATAGATAGCGTCGTTGATTTAGAAAGAACATAAGCAGGGGGATTAAAACCATTCTGACTTGGCAGAGAATAAAAAGCCTTGCCCTTCTGTAAAAGCGGCCACAATGCTGTACAGAGACTGCCCAAGCAATAATTGTCCCAGATATAGGCCAAGCAGACAAGCCACTAAAACCATCCAGTTCAGCATCGAACCCCGCCAGAAATACGGGGACCATTCACTATCATCCGAGGTTTCACTGGCCACATAGGGATCGTCTTCTTCCGCCTTGGGCTGTAAATCTACCCAGAGCCGATAGGTATATAAGAAGGCCGGTAAAGGCGCATACAAGGGAAAACCGAAATACGGAAAGATGATGCCTCCTAACAGGGTCGAAGGAGATATAAAATGCAGGAATAACAAGGCGTATATCCCCATCCCAACCAATAGGAAATAAGGTATAATTGCCCGTTCTGCCGCGGTGAGTTGCGCTTTTCTAAAACGAGCCCACCAATAGGCTCCCATTGCTGGCAAATAAAATAAGAGCAAGCTAGGCGCATGGTCGACAGCAAAAGGCTCAATGTCCCGCTTAAAGACGTAGATGAAAATACCTCCGATCACTGGGGCGGCCAGCAAAAAGAGTAATTCCGGGACTTCTATGGGACCCAACCAACGCTTACTTTTTGCCGTATCGATAAACGATCGGTCTAGCGTGGATAAGGATATCTCCGCCCGGGGGCGACGACGAAAAAATAAAAAAATAGAGGCGATCAAGGGAATTACAATCAAAAAGATAAACCCGATTATACCAAGGGCAAACATAGGCAATAGACAGTTAGGCCCAACCCAGGTGGATTGAACGATCTGAGAGAAATAAATACGGTTCCCTATTCGGGATTCTTATTGGATTTCAGTAGTTGCTCCAGCGCATCGAGGTGGTCGCTGAAGGCTTTTCGTCCAGTGATGGTAGCGCGGTATGAAGTTTGTGGGCGACGGCCCACAAACTGTTTGCGGACTTCAACATATTCGACTTTCTCAAGTGCTTTGATATGGCTGGCCAGATTACCATCCGAAACACCCAAGACTTCTTTCATTTGTTTGAAATCCACCCAATCATTGACCATTAAAACCGACATGATTGCCAGTCTTGTATGATTATCAAAGGCCTTATTTAGATTGGTAATTATCTTCTTCACCGTCGTTCTTATCGTTCGTATTTGATATACATCACAATGCCGTACAAGATATGCAACACGCCAAAACCCAGTGCCCATAACTCGAGGCCAAAACCTACAAAGAATAATCCGAGTACTCCAAGAATAATCTCACAGATTCCCAGATAGCGTATATCGTTAATCGTGTATTTACTGCCGTTAATGAGGGCCAAACCATAAAAGATCAAGGTACTTGGAGCAACCAGCCCGTATAATCCGTAGCGAATCAAGGCCAGTACAAAAATGCCCCCCGTAACTAGCGGAATACTCAAATTCACCAAGAGCCGCTGGGTAGAAGCATCCCAAATAGGTTCTCCCCGTTGTTGGGCCTTACGAGTAGTAAAATAAATACCACTAGCGACTGCGGCAGCTAATACTAAACCCGCATCTAAAAAGAAGAATTGCAGATAATCAATCCCCCAGTTTGTTTCCGACTGAATGATATCGTAGTAGAATCGCTTACCGGCAAAGGGGGTTGTATCCAGATAGATATAGGCAGCAATAGCCCCCAGCAGGGCACAGGTTCCCGCCGCAACTCCAGAGAGCCCGCTCAGCGAGATAAAACGGGAGGAGCGCTCCATAATCGTGCGGATCTCCGCTAAGACTTCTAAGTGGTTGTCCGAATCTTTCACCATGATAATTTGAAAGTACTTTGAAATTCAAAGTTAATTGAAGCAACTTTATTGTGCAAGTCCTGGAGAAAAATTTCGATCCACTCAGAAAATTGATCTACCTACCAATACATTGGACGGAAAATCCACTCGCCTTGGGTATTCCATTCGAGTGT
>JBCDIO010000112.1:0-7996 GCA_038748815.1 Bacteroidota bacterium | reverse complement strand
GTCACGTCTCAGAGCAAGATGAAACAGCGGCTACGAGGAAAACGATAATGGGCGGTCTATTCGGCGGTGGCGGTAGTAGGGTTGAGTACGAAGAGCCAGAACCACCTGCAACCATGCCTGATGAAGGCGATGCACTCGCGATGCGCAGGCGTCGTCAGCGGCAGTCTCGGCTGGACAAGGGGAGTTCTGCAGCAGCAGACCGTCTTGCTCCGGTCCCCGGCACCATTGGCCGTGAATTCACACGACAGACGCTAGGGGCCTCCTAACATGACTGATCAGGCGGGTAAGGATCTGCTTGAGATAGACTCCCGCCTGTTTGCGCAGAAGGAGTCGATTGACTCTCTGCATCAGGAAATCGCTGAATTCTTCTACGTTGAGCGCTCGGACAAAGTGCGCTTTTTGGAAAATAATACCAATCTCTCGTCCCCGAAATTGATCCAGCTCACTTCCTCCTAAACTATTCAAAGCCGTTTCTTTCACGCGCACTTCCCCTAAAGGACTCGTAAGTAGGCCACCCAAAAGGTGAAGAAGCGTCGTTTTACCACTTCCCGAGGGACCAATCAAAAGCCAGTGTTCCCCCTGTTGGCATTGAATATCCGGAAACTCCATAGCGGCTTGTCCCGGATATTGATATTTGAGCGATTTCGTTGCTAACATATTTTCCTTTTTAGCCCTTCTTAAACGTCCCTTTTATACCCCGAGTACTCGGGGTAAAGGTAGGTCTCCTAAATCTTTTCCAGCAATTCTGCAAATCGGAAGGAGGTAAGAAAACACCTCCAATTTGGTATAATTCCTGCGCATATTGCCGGTCTATTATTGCTTTTCTACCCTTAACAGAGGGCTCAATATTAAGTAAGAAAAGAAAGCGTTTTTTCCTTTTTTAATCCGCCACCAAGAAAGCAGCTCCAAAAACACCGGCACTATCTCCTAAACTAGGTTTAAAGAAACGCGTATCCAATTGATGATTAAAAGTATACTTTTCGACTTCTTTTACACCCTCCGTATATATGGTTGGAATGTTACCAACGCCCCCACCAATTACAATTGCATCCGGATCAATCATATTAACAATCGTAGCCACTCCCTTCCCAAAAAAATGATGTAGACGATCTAGGGTGGCTACCGCAACGGGATCCCTCCCCTGCCCAGCCAGCTGTACGATTTCTTTCAATCCTTTTTGCTCCCCACTCTCCCGCTGGTAAAATCGTTCTAACGAGGGCCCCGCAATGATCTTCTCCACACAGCCCTCTCTACCACAGTAACAGGGACCTCCACTTTCGTCCAGAAAGTTATGCCCCCATTCTCCGGCAATCCCTTGACGACCATTTAAAACGTGTCCATTCACTACGAGCCCACCGCCAACTCCAGTCCCCATAATAATTCCAAAAACAACAGCCGCTTCTGGCATCTGTTCAGCGACAACCCCCATTCTGGCCTCCGCAATGGCGAAGCAATTGGCATCGTTAGCCATAGTTACGGGAATCCCCAAGGCCTTAGAAACATCCGCTTGAAAAGAGCGGCCATTGAGCACCGTGGTGTTGCTATTCTTCAATAGCCCGGTGATGGGGTCAGTCGTTCCGGGTGTTCCCATACCCAACTTTTCTGGCTGTACGCCCGATCTTTCGGATAGTATATCTACCAACCGAGCAACTTGTTGCACGATGTGATCGTAGCCTCCCTCCTTCTCCGTCGGAACCCGGGTTCGTTCGATGACTAGATTATCTTGGTGTGGGTCGAGGATTACTCCTTCGATCTTAGTTCCCCCTAAATCTATCCCCCAAAGGAAACTCATTGGCGTTTTGTTTTGTTAATTTCTTGATCGGCTTTGTGAAGGTAATAACCAAGCCGAAGGAGAATTAAAATTTTTCGTTAATTTAAGGTTTAATACTTTGTAAAGTAAGTAAATAACCAATCCAGAATGGCTTTACCAATGAATCTGGTTTCGACGTATAATATTATTATTCCTCTATCCACGCATCGTCGGCGGTAGAAGGAAATCACAATGATAGAATTCCAAGCTCCAGCAGGCCGACCGGCCTGTTGGAGCTTTTTCTTTTTGTATCTTTGCGAGCCAATTAGCCAGCCTACGGCTAGGCTCTGCAACATTTTGCGAACTTTTCAATTTGCCAATCCATGTACAGAGAGTACAAAAAACTGGACCTCCCGCAGATCGACCAGGAAATCCAGGAATTTTGGGAGAAGAATGAAATCTTCAAGAAGAGTATTGAACAACGCCCCGTAGACCGCTCCTTCGTTTTCTACGAAGGACCTCCATCCGCAAATGGAAAACCGGGTATTCACCACGTGATGGCGCGTACCGTGAAGGATCTTTTCTGCCGCTACCGAACCCTAAAAGGATACCGAGTAGAACGGAAAGCCGGTTGGGACACCCACGGTCTACCCATCGAATTGAGCGTTGAGAAAGAACTAGGCATTACCAAAGAGGATATTGGCAAGTCGATCACTATTGATGAATACAATCAGAAGTGCCGCGAGACAGTCATGCGGTACAAGGACCTTTGGGATGACCTAACGCAGAAAATGGGCTATTGGGTAGATCTGGATAATCCATATATCACCTACGAAAATGAGTACATCGAATCGGTATGGTACCTCCTAAAGCGGTTGTACGACAAGGACCTGCTTTATAAAGGATACACCATCCAGCCTTATTCGCCAGCAGCGGGAACGGGCCTTAGCTCCCACGAGCTCAACCAGCCCGGCACCTACAAAGATGTCAAAGACGTTTCGGCAGTCGCTCAGTTTAAAGTGAAGCGAAACGAAAAATCTGCCTCTCTATACGAGGGCGTAGATGCGGGAGACGTCTACTTCATTGCCTGGACCACCACTCCTTGGACGCTTCCTTCCAACACGGCCCTAGCCGTTGGAAAGAAAATCCAATACGTACGAGTTAAGACCTACAATCCATACACCAAGGAGCGCGTCAATCTAATCTTGGCAAAAGACCTCTTGGGCAAATGGTTCAAACCGGACCAAGCAGAACTGGATTTTGACGCTTTCCAACCGGACGACAAGAAAATCCCATTCGCCGTAACTGGAGAATTTACGGGAGCTGATTTCGAATTGATCGAATACGAGCAACTCCTTCCCTACGCTCAGCCAGAATCGGGTGATGCGTTCAAAGTACTCCTTGGAGACTTCGTTTCAACCGAAGACGGTACCGGTATCGTACATATCGCCCCTTCTTTTGGTGCAGACGATAAACGCGTAGGGGACAAATACGGATTTGGTGCTTTGACCCTCGTGGATAAGCAAGGAAAATTCGTAGACGAAGTAACCGACTTCGCAGGACGCTACGTAAAAGACTACAAAGACGAAAGCGAATACCGTTCGGTCGATATTGATATCACCATCAAGTTGAAGACCGAAAACAAAGCCTTCAACGTTCAGAAATACAGTCACAATTACCCGCACTGCTGGCGAACCGATAAACCCATTCTCTACTACCCATTGGATAGCTGGTTCGTACGGGCTTCGCAGATGAAAGAACGGATGTTTGAGCTCAATCAAACCATCAACTGGAAGCCAGCTTCAACGGGTGAAGGTCGTTTTGGTAAATGGCTGGAGAATCTACAGGACTGGAATCTATCGCGTTCTCGTTACTGGGGTATTCCACTACCCATCTGGCGCAATGCCGACGGTAGCGAAGAGAAGTGCATCGGTTCTATTTCTGAATTGGAAACAGAGATCCAGAAAGCCAACCAGGCCCTGGGACTCAACCAGTCTGTGCCGAAAGATTTACACCGCCCGTACATCGACGACGTGGTTTTAGTCGGTGAGAATGGGGAAGCCTTGAAGCGAGAGCTTGACCTGATCGATGTTTGGTTCGACTCCGGTTCTATGCCCTACGCTCAATGGCATTATCCCTTTGAGAATGAGGATAAATTTAAAGCCAACTACCCAGCGGATTTCATCGCCGAAGGGGTCGATCAAACCCGTGGCTGGTTCTACACGCTACACGCCATTGCGGTGATGGCTTACGATTCTATTGCCTACAAGAATGTGGTTTCAAACGGCCTAGTTCAGGATAAGTTGGGACGTAAAATGTCCAAGCGTCTGGGGAATGCCGTAGAGCCTTTCGAGACCCTAGCGAAATACGGAGCCGATGCCACCCGCTGGTATATGATCTCCAATGCGCAGCCTTGGGACAACTTGAAGTTTGACATCGATGGCATCGAGGAAGTACGTCGGAAGTTCTTCGGAACGCTTTACAACACCTACAACTTCCTGGCTTTATACGCGAACATCGACGGATTCAAGTTTTCGGAAGAATACCTTCCATTGGAAGAACGTCCGGAGATTGATCGTTGGATCATCTCTATGCTCAACTCCCTGATCAAGGAAGTAGACGCCGATTATGCCGACTACGAGCCAACGAATGCTGCTCGTAAGGTGCAGAATTTTGTGGATGAGCACTTGAGTAACTGGTACGTGCGCTTGTGTCGTCGTCGGTTCTGGAAAGGGGACTACAGTCAAGACAAAGTCTCGGCTTACCAGACTTTGTATGAGTGTATGGAGACTATCGCAAAACTCATGTCGCCGGTTTCCCCCTTCTTCGCAGAATGGTTGTTTGCGAACCTGAACCAAGTTACGGGTCGAGACGGAGCAGAAAGTGTACACCTTTCGGACTTCCCGCAAGTCAACGAAGGGGCTATTGACCCCGCTTTGGAACAACGTATGGATTATGCACAGCGCATTTCTTCTCTTGTCCTTTCGTTACGGAAGCGAGAAAAGCTGCGGGTACGTCAGCCACTACAGAAAGTGATGCTACCGATCCTGGACGCAGACTTCCAATCGCAGGTCGAGAAAATTAAAGACTTAGTCTTAGCCGAGGTGAACGTCAAGGAGTTTGAATACCTGACGGAAACGGAAGGTATTATCCAGAAGAAGGTGAAGCCAAACTTCAAAACTCTAGGTCGACGCCTTGGAAAACATATGAAAGCCGGTGCTCAGGCTATTGCTGGCTTGAGTCAGGACGATATCGCGGCCATCGAGCGTACGGGTACCTATACCCTACACGTGGATGGTGAGCAATACGAATTGACAACCGAAGATCTGGAGATCACCGCGCAGGATATCCCGGGCTGGTTGGTTGCCAACGATGGTGCGCTAACCATCGCTTTGGACATTACCCTTACCGATGAACTCCTGGCCGAAGGGATGGCCCGAGAGCTTGTCAACCGTATCCAGAACTTACGGAAGGATAAAGACTTCAATGTCACCGATCGGATCGAAGTGTCTCTACAAAAGCACGAAGCCGTAGAAGCGGCAGTTGCTCAATTTGGAGCCTACATTCAGCATGAGACGCTGGCGAACACCTTGAACTTGAAAGAAGAACTACAAGGCGATTCGGTTGAATTGCCCGATGGTTTGACCTTACATATTGAGGTAGCCAGAGCAAACTAAAAGCATTCCCCGTAGGGTAGCCCCGTAGCATGCTACGGGGCTACTCTACGGGGATGCTAACCATCCCAGCCAGATTCCCACCAGGCACACCCCTACACTCAATAGGATGTTCAGGATCCCTAAGCCCCACTGCCCGGATTCGAATAAAAGGTAAGATTCTGCCGAAAAGGTAGAAAAGGTGCTAAAGCCACCGCAAAAACCGGTCATAAACAACCAGCGGTGATAGGCTGGCCACCCCTCTCGGGCCACAGCCCCCATAAACCAACCTAAGACGATGCAGGCTAATAGATTAGCGACCAAAGTAGCGAGGGGAAAGGCACCTTGGAAACGACTCAGTAATTGAGCGATGCCAAACCGGCATATACTCCCTAAACCTCCACCGAGAAACACCCAGAGATAAGCAACCATTAAGTAAGCGATGCTTTATGACGTTTCTTTCGCTCTACACTAAAATAGAGTAAACCCGAAAGAATGGAAGCAATGGCGAGGATGAGTAGCAAAAGCGGTAAAGTGCCAATGAAGGCCATATTGAAAGCCAGTGTTATGAATAGAACATTGACAATGAATAGCGCGCCCGTAGCTTGCATATGACTCAGGCCAGAATCAAGCAGCAGGTGGTGAATATGGGTGCGATCGGGGAAGAATGGAGACCGCCCTTTCAAGACTCGTGTGATGAAAACCCGCAACGTATCGTACAAAGGCAAAATGAGAATACCAATAGCTACGGCGGGTACTGCGTTAAAATAATATTCATTTTCGGGTCCCAAAAGACGGTTTGTCTCAATAAACTGTATCGCTAAAATCGAACAAACCAGTCCAATTAACAAAGCCCCCGTATCCCCCATAAAAATGCGAGCTGGCGTAAAGTTGTACCGCAAGAAAGCAATGATAGCTCCCGCTAAAGAAAATGCTACAATGGCTAACTCAGTCTGGTTAACAAGGACGAACCAAGTGCCCAGAGTAATACAAATCAACGATCCAATACTCCCCGATAGACCGTTGATACCATCGATCAGGTTAAAGGCATTAATGATCACTAAAATAGAGAAGATGGTCAGTAAAAAGCTAATAACCACGGGTAATTGCTCTATCCCAAACAAACCGTAAAGACTGGTAATTCTGACGTCTGCTTTAAAAACTAATATAGAAGCCGCCAGAATTTGCCCAATTAACTTCTTGTAAGGCGACATGGGTATGATATCATCCTTAGCTCCAACTAAAAAAATAATGATGAAGGCACAAAGAATATATTGTAGACTACCAAAATTTTGAAAGGGCGTCCAAAGGATAATTGAGAAGATAACACCCGCAAATATTCCAATTCCTCCTAAAGAAGGGGTACTGACAATATGAGACCGTCTTTCCCCTGGTTCATCGCATAGGTTTTTAGTACGTGCGATATGAATAATCGACGGAATTGCAAAGTAGGTCAGGGTGAAGGCCGTGATAAAGCTTAATATGATATTGTAGTACATGGAATCAACTTTGCGCGATTGCTAATGTGATTACGGTAACACCTAGGGGAAATTCTCTTTGATAGGACGTGATTTTTCTCAGCCCCCTTAAACTTAGCAAAAGAGGCTAAATAGTAGATAGGTGAAAGCTGTTAGCTTGCGTACAAAAGTACATATTTTCTGCATTCCACACCGGGGTTAATCCCATTCTTAACGAAAACCAATCGTTGCTACAACAAGCGTCTATAGCCTAAAAAAGTCGGCCCCTGGCGGGAACCGACTCCGGTAGGCCTTGTTTGATATCCAGAATGGAATGGGTTGAGTCATTCTCACTCGCCCCTCTGCTCATCTACTTCGTTGCACCCCGAGCATTCGGGGCAGTTACCAAGGCCACCCCATCCGCTTCGCGGTTCACTCACTCAAACCACCTCGCAGTTTGTTCTGGCGAAACGTTCATTCATGCCTAGTAGACAAGCATACGAACTTCGCATGAACTGTCCCAAACGACTTCGCTTCAAGTATATCCGCTTTTGGAGCTACTTTTCATCGCTAGTGAAAATTTCTTCGAGCCGATCCACCCAGCTTTCTACGTCATCTTCAATTTCATCTACCAACTCCTGTAATTCACCCTCGGAGAAGTCCTTAAACTCTTCTAGGAAACCTTCATTTTGATCGATCAGCTCATTGATGGTACCGGCCCCAAATCGCTTGTAATAGTACTTTGTAGCTGAACCCCAGACCTTTCGACGCTCTTTTCGAGTCATTTCTTCTTCATATTCTGGCATACACTCCTCTAAAAAAGTCTTGAATTCCTCATCGGCCTGTTCCCATTTGGGATCCGAAACCGGCCAATCTGCCTCTGATACATCATCAATAAAAGCGGTGTATTTCTTCATAAAACCGTCTTTCGAGCCCCCACAAGGGCCCATACTACATCCTTGTAAAATCAATAGGCCCGCAACTACTGTGAGCCAGGATTTCCAATTACTCATCATGGATTCAATTTTGTTTGAGAACTATTTAATACTTTGTGAACTAAGTAAATGAATATTTTGACCGAGAAGATTTTTGTGCAGATCAAGGCGCGGCGGAGCATCGTAGCCATAGCTACGAAG
>JBCDIO010000111.1:0-8029 GCA_038748815.1 Bacteroidota bacterium | reverse complement strand
CTGGCCCGGCGCGACGAGGTGGTCATCGCGACCAAGGCGTTTGCTCCCTGGCGCCGCGCCCCGAACGCTGGCGGCCTGTCGCGCAAGGCGCTCTTTCAAGCGATCGACGACAGCCCAGAAGGCCGAATGGGACATCAGTAACCCACCGGGCGAACACACCACCGTTAGCCTTGATCTCCAGGAAGGAACCTGGATGAATCTTGACCTAAGCCCCGATGGACAAACCATCGTTTTCGATTTACTTGGAGATATCTATTCGATACCTCGCAAAGGGGGGAAAGCAACCGTATTACGTAGTGGGCTCCCCTGGGAAGTACAACCGCGCTTCAGCCCGGACGGTCAGCATATTCTCTTTACCAGCGACGCTGGGGGAGGAGATAATATCTGGATGATGAAAGCGGATGGTTCGGACGCCAAAGCGGTCACCTCCGAAAGCTTTCGCCTTCTCAATAATCCAGCCTGGATGCCCGACGGGCAATACTTTATCGCTCGGAAACACTTCACCTCTGGTCGGTCGTTAGGTGCTGGAGAAATGTGGATGTACCATATTTCAGGTGGCTCCGGGATTCAACTCACCAAGCGGAAGAACGATCAGCAAGACGTCAATGAGCCCGAAGTTTCTCCCGATGGCCGTTATATCTACTACAGCGAAGATGTCTACCCTGGCGGGTACTTCCAGTACAATAAAGACCCCAATAGCCAGATCTACGTGATCAAACGATACGATCGAGAATCCGGCGAGACGGAAACCGTTATCCGGGGACCGGGTGGGGGAGTGCGCCCTGAACTATCGCACGACGGTAAACACCTTGCTTTTGTAACCCGTATTCGGACCAAGACAGTCTTAGCGGTACACAACTTAGAGACTGGGGAGGAATACTTTTTGTACGATGGTCTAAGCAAGGACCAGCAAGAGGCTTGGGCGATCTTTGGTGCTTATACCGGGTTTGCCTGGACTCCCGACGATAAAGCCATTGTAATCTGGGGAAAAGGAAAGTTATGGGAAGTACCAGTTGACGGTTCTGAGGCAACGGAAATTCCATTCTCCGTAACAGCTGAACACCAGTTGGCGGAAACCCTCCAATTCACCAATCCAGTCTACGAAGAAAAGATGACAACGAAGGTCTTACGCCATGTGGTCACCGCTCCCGATGAGTCTTTCGTAGTTTATAGTGCCTTGGGATACCTTTATCGACAGAATCTGCCGAACGGAACGGCAACTCGTCTGACGGAAGGAACGGACTTTGAGTTTGAACCCGCCTTTTCTCCCGATGGACAACAAATAGCGTATGTCACTTGGAATGATGAAACGCAAGGAGCCATTCGTCTACTCAATCTAAGGACTGGGGCCGTCCAAAAACTCACCACCAAAGGGGGAATCTACCGTACGCCTAGTTTCTCCCCCGATGGCAAAGAGCTGGTATTTCGCAAGGACGGAGGAAACACCCACCAAGGATATACCAATAGTAAAAAGTCTGGATTATACCGCTTAAACATTGCCGATCAAAGCCAAACCTTTGTGGGCCCTCAGGGAGAATATCCAGTCTATGCGACTAATGGAGAACGGATTTACTACCAAACGGGGGGATACCTGTTCGGTAGCCTGACCAAAGGATTTTACAGTGCTAAATTGGATGGTACGGACACGAAAAAACACTTTGACGGTAAGTACACCCAACGCTTCTCTATTAGCCCCGACAACCAATGGGTAGCTTGGTCAGAGCTCTATAAGGTATATGTAGCTCCGATGCCAATGCCCGGAAAAACAGTGGGATTGTCGGCGAACACCAAAGCCGTTCCCGTTGCGCAGGTGGGGCGCGATGCCGGCATCAACATTCACTGGTCGAAGGATAGCACGAAGTTATTCTGGACCCTCGGAAATGAGTATTTCTCCGATGAGCTCGTTGAGCGCTTTGAATTCTTAGATGGGGCTTTGGATAGCCTTCCACCCATTGATACCGTTGGTTTGACCCTCAACCTAGAGGTAGCCATGGATAAACCAGAAGGCATCATTGCCTTGACTAATGCTCGTATCATCACCATGGAAGGAGAGGAGGTTATTGAGAATGGAGCCATTATAATCCGCGAAAATAAGATTGCTGCCGTTGGGCCCATCGAATCGGTAAAGATTCCGAATAAGGCCAAAGTATACGACCTGGAAGGAAAAACCATCATGCCAGGAATTATTGATGTGCATGGTCATTTGGGTAATTTCCGCTACGGAATTAGCCCACAACAACAATGGGAGTATTTCGCCAATTTGGCCTATGGGGTAACTACGGCCCACGATCCATCCTCGAATTCGGAGATGATCTTCTCCCATTCTGAAATGATTAAAGCCGGCAACATGATCGGCCCCCGTTTATATTCGACCGGTACGATTCTCTACGGAGCGGATGGTGATTTTAAAGCCGTGATCAACAGCCTAGAAGATGCCCGTTCGGCCATTCGACGTACCAAAGCCTACGGTGCTTTTTCTGTTAAATCCTACAACCAACCCCGCCGCGAACAACGCCAGCAGGTAATTCAGGCGGCCAAAGAGATGAATATTCTCGTTGTGCCAGAAGGTGGATCTTTCTTCTATCATAACATGAGTATGGTCGTAGACGGCCACACCGGAGTGGAACACAATATACCAGTTGCCCCCTTGTACGAGGATGTCGTTAAACTATGGGCTAAGACCAAAACCCACAATACGCCAACGCTGATCGTCAATTACGGAGGAGTGAACGGGGAATATTACTGGTACCAGAAAACCAACGTCTGGGAGAAAGAACGGCTTTTAAGCTTTATGCCACGGGCCATCGTGGATTCTCGTTCTCGACACCGAACGATGATTCCTGATGAAGAATACGACAACGGGCACATTCTGGTATCGCAATCCTGTACTAAGCTGCAAAACGCAGGAGTAAACATAAACCTGGGTGCCCATGGCCAACTACAAGGCCTTGGAGCCCACTGGGAGCTATGGATGCTCCAACAAGGCGGTATGACGAATATGCAAGCTCTTCGGGCGGCTACCATGAATGGGGCCGAGTACCTCGGAATGGCTTCGGAGATCGGTTCGTTAAAAGAAGGAAAACTGGCAGATTTGATCGTTTTGGATAAAAACCCACTGGAAGATATTCAAAACACCGAATTCGTTCGCTATACCATGGTGAATGGTCGCATGTACGATGCGGCTACTATGAATGAGCTAGGAAATCGAGAGCGGAATCGCTTGCCATTCTATTTTGAGCAAGAGGGTAGTGGCAATGCTTACCCATACTTCATTCAGTCCAATAGTCACATGAGACCTTCTTGTCACTGCCAACAATAGGAATCTATTTCCGGTTTTGAATAAAATCGGTTAGGATCGCATAAATATTAGTCAGATCGGCATTTGGTTCCAACCGGGCCAGGTGCCGATCGATTGTTTTTTGGTCTCCCCGCACCGCTGGTCCAGTCTGTACTTCTTGCGGATGATCTTCTAGGGCTTTTTCCAATGTTACGCGCATCAGGGGTTCCAATAATTCCAATGGAATCCGATCTTCCTCCATCAATTGATAAGCTCCTCGGTAAAGTGCATTCACAAAATTATTGACAAAAACGGCCGAGACATGTAGGGTTTGCCGCTGTTGATCGTCCAATTCATAGATCCGATCACTTAGCCTGCTGGCAATTCCCTCCAGGAATTTTAGATCCTCTACGTTTGGGCTATACAAACAAAAAGGGATGGTGCTAAAGTCTGGTTCAAAATCAAAGGTGAACGTTTGCAAGGGGTAAAAACTGCCGTAGCGGGGAAAATGGGCTCCCAAAAGAGCCGTTGGGGTACCTCCAGAAGTGTGTACGACCAAAGGGCTAGAGACGGGATCGACCAGAGAACCTAACGAAGCTGCTACCGCCCCAATGGCATCATCCGCTACCGCAATAATGACTAAATCAACGGATAAATCCAGTTCAGATAGTTGGGTTAGCGGGATTGCATCTACTCGTTGGGCCAAGCGTTGGGCGGCCGCTTCGGTTCGGCTGTACACCTGGCTGATCTGAAGCCCCGCACTTTTTAAGGCTGGGGCCAAATGGAAAGCCAGCTTACCCGCTCCAACAAATGCGACCCGTTCCATCAGGCTAACTGTGCTTGTCTAAATCGTTCACCCATTCTGACTCCCATCGTGATTAGCAATCCAACCATCATTAAGATACTTCCTAGCCAAAAGAAGTTAATACCTGGGAAGACAATGGCTTCTAATACGACGAAATCAGTACGTGGCGAGTAAGCTAGTTCAATGGGGTAGGTACTGCTGTCTAGCACATGTTCTGCTATGGCAACGGACAGTGTTTCAGCTACCGGATCCAAACCAACGAATTGAATGTGTAGCCCCATTTCATCTACGATATCTTTCAGATTAAAGGGTTGGCGATCACGGATTACGTAAACGGGCTCCGCCGAGCGTTGCTCACCTGTTTCCCGATTCGTAATATCTAAAATGGCACCAACACTAATATCGCCTTCCGCCGGCCGGTAAGAAGGGTGCTTAGGCTCCCGGTTGAAGGACCGGAATTGAATATCAAATTTAGATAAACGCCGTTGCTCGCCGATCTTAAACACCAGGGTATCGTACTGTAGCAGTTCTTCGGGAACCAAGTAGCGATCAAAGACTCTTTCATCGACCTTCACCTTGAGGGAAAGATCCTGGACCTGCACAGGATAGGTGTAGAGAAGGTTACCGCGAAGTACAATCATGGGCTCAGCGGTGAACACTGTATCTCTGCGGCCGTCTTCCATTTTAAGACGCAAGCCAACGGCAAGATCTCCATCTTGTGGTTCGTAGCCTTCGTGTCGATCATCCTGGAATATTTCTTCCACCTGGAGGAAGTAGGTTCTGACTACCTGAGAATCGCGCACTACTACGGTATCGTAAACCGGAATAGCTTGATCTTCCCGCAATAGATAGTCTCGGTATTTGAGACTGTCCTCTCGTTCTCGGGCATATTCGGCGTCGGCTTCTACCCTCGGAATCGTCGCAATGTGCGTAAATACATCTCGTCCGAGATAATGTTTCGTAGATGGATTATAAGCTGCCACCTTGGTGACTTTATTGTCGTATAGGGCCGTTGGGTATAGATTAAACTCTTGTTCAATATCACCCGCCTCGGACATCTTCTGGAAATTCAGCGTGTAAATCCGGTTATTTCCTTCGAACTCATCGTCCAGATAGGTCACTTTATACCCACTCATGAACATGGGCATTCCCTTAAACAGCATGATGTTTTTACCAAGCCGTTCTTCATCAATCAGCCCTCGCTGTGCAAAAGGATTCGAAGAGATATGAAATTGATTAAGCCCCGAGGCAATAACCCCCAGAATCATAATCCCAAACCCCATATGAGCGGTGGCCGATCCGGCTAGCTTGATATTTCCTTTGGCGATGGTTATCAGGTAATCCAGATTGGCGGCAAAGGCAAAGAGTCCACACCAAAGTAGGGTGGCATACTGCCAAGTAAACATTTCGATCCAAGTTGCTGTGAGTACCGTTAAAACAGTAGCTACCAGTACGGATGCTCCAACGTGGATCAAGTACTTTCGGGCGTACTTAGCCCAATTCATTTCTTTCCACCGTAAGTACTGTACTAGGCCCGTCATTAAGCCGATAAAGACGGCAATCCACAATTGGTATTTATTGTAATGCGCTACTGGATCATTAATCACCCGTCCTTCAAAGGCCGGATCAAACCATTGCATGATCTTATTATAGACAGGCAGGGAGGTGGAGATGGAGATCATGACCGCTGAAAATAATAGGACCAGCGAGCCAATGAACATCCAAAATTCTTTAGAGGCAGAGGCTTCTTCTTTTTTGGGGGCTGGAATGGATTTCCACGCACGGACGAGCAATACGGTACTTAGAAGGAAGGGAAAAGCAACAAAAGCGACCAACTGCCACTCTAAGCCCATTTCGGTAAATGCATGCACCGAGGTTTCACCCAGAACACCCGAACGGGTCAAAAAAGTCGAATACACGATCATGATGAAGGTCAACAGGTAGAATATGTACGTCGACCGAATCGAATAATTGGTGTTCTTCGCGATTAGGTTGGTGTGTATACCGGCTACCAAGACGATCCAAGGGACCAAAGACATATTCTCTACCGGATCCCAAGCCCAATAACCACCAAAGGTCAAAGCTTCGAAAGCCCAGGCACCCCCCATCAAGATTCCAATACCCAAAAAAGCAGCACTAAAGGAGGCCCAAGGCATAACCGGGCGAATCCAGCCCGTGTGGTCTTTTTTGATGAGGCCAGCTAAAGCGAAACAGAAGGGAATACTCGTAGAGGCAAATCCCAGAAATAGCGTCGGTGGATGAATCGTCATCCAATAGTTTTGCAACAAGGGATTCAGGCCCGTTCCTTTGATTAGGCTCAGATAATCGGCATTCTGAAAGATGGGTGCATCCATCGTATCCCGCAGTAACAACAGAGGATTACTCCCTAAGCGGAACGGATCATCTCCAAAGCCGATATAAACCCCTAGGATCATGGACATAATGAAGACCTCTATAAGGGAGAGACCAAACATAACCGATGATTCCCAGCGTTTGGCGGTGAAGATCAAGATGGCCCCTAACACGACGTGCCAGAACATCCATAATAGAAAACTTCCCTCTTGTCCTTCCCAAAAAGCGGAAAAGATGAATTGAAAAGGGAGGTCTTCGTTAACGTGTGCGAACACGTAATTGTACTCGTAGTACTTATTGATCATGATATAGAAGATGAGACTCATGATCAGCACCACACTCACTCCGTGGATTCCAAAACCGATCCGACCGATTTGTTTCCAGGAACGGCCTTCCTCAGGAGCTTGGTCCTCCCGTAGGCTTCCCAGGAGGTATGATATAGTGGCTAATATGGCGGTAACAAAACCGAGGAGGATAGCGAAGTGACCAATTCGCCCTGGCCACAGGTGTTCCCCGATATATTGGATTTCATCCATGTACTTTGGCTCTACTTAACGATAGGTGGAAGAGGAGAAAAAGGATTAAGAGTTTTGTTCTCCCTGGATGTAGATTTCTTCGTCTTTATATTTCGACGGGCACTTCATCAACATATCGGAAGCCATAAAAGTATCTCCTTCCATGGTGCCGGTAAGAACGATTTGTTCCGAACGCTCGAAATCTTGCGGTTTTGCTGCGTACAGAATGACTTTACGCTCTTCTCCTTCACCGTCTTTTACGTATAAAGAAAAAAAGTTAGCATCGACTGTAGGATCGTACGTCATTTCTTTATCCTTCGATAAAGTTGCGGCAACAGTCACCTTTTGTCCGGACTCTCGGGCGTCTGCGAAGGTAGAGTATGAGCTCATATCTTTACCTGCCAGTGTAAACAAACTGATCGCTGCAATGATCATGACTAGACCGACTATATAGGTCTTTTTCATAAGTAGTAATTATTGAAGTGCAATTATCTAACTAAAATACAGCTGAGCCAAGCGGGTACCCCTTGGAATGCTGTAAAATTAACATCATTTTTACGATTCAGGGCAGTCGACGAATCAAACTTGTACGGCTAAAAGACCAAACCAAGAAGCAAGATGCTCTAATACCCCCTTTTTTAGAATATATCAAGCCGCCTACCAAAGCTGATTTTTATCATCCTGGCCATCGTTCTTTAGGGCAGAAATTCTATTTTTGAAACGATTATCACACACCAGTGGTTTCCACCGTGCAACTTTAGCTATTTCATCGTCTAACATCCGGAAGATTATAGGGCCTATGTCTCTTACCATTGTCAATTTCCAAGATACCGACATCTACCAGGGAAAGATCCAAATTCTCGAAAATGTAAACCTCAATATCAGCCAGGGAGAGTTTGTTTACCTCATTGGTAAAACTGGGAGTGGAAAAAGTAGTCTACTTAAAACGATGTATGCAGCGCTTCCCATGCTGAAGGGTAAAGGAAATATAGCAGGTTTCGATCTATTGCAAATGGATCGAAAAAAGATTCCCTTACTACGCCGAAAACTGGGGATCATCTTTCAAGATTTTAATCTTTT
>JBCDIO010000110.1:0-8045 GCA_038748815.1 Bacteroidota bacterium | reverse complement strand
TGTCGCTATTTCTGGCTCCGGGGATGTTAGACTAGAAGGTTCCGCATCCGAAAACAATCTGAGTGTGACCGGCTCCGGGGACATTTCGGCTTTTGACTTCGCTTCTCAGGCCGTTAATGTTAGTATTGTTGGCTCCGGAGACTGTAAGGTGCAAGTAGCTAATGAACTGAATGTAAGCATCATTGGTAGCGGTGATGTACACTACAAAGGAAACCCTGGACGAGTCAAACAGAACATTATGGGCTCTGGAGAGGTTTATAATAAGTAAACAGTCCAAGGAAAATAAACTGTTTTACCGGCCTTCAATTTTTATTGAAGGCCGATTTTTTTGTTCCCCTACTCTATTTTCACGCTTATTTAAGAAGCAATAATGGTACTTCTCGGGGATTCCACTATTTTTACATGTATAAAAAATCGATATGTAAAATGGTTTCCTCCCACTACTTAATTTTTATTTTCTCTTTATTGCTGGTCAGTGTTTCCAGTTGTCGCTTTGGTGGTTCTTCTGTGACCCAGAACGTTACAAGTCAAAAAGCGGCTCTGGAGGATCTCTTACCAGGTAGATGGGAACATCGGCAGCTGTTCGTGTCGGTGCAAGGCTACAAGTTGAGTGACTCTATCTTTACTATTCAAGTCAATCCTGGAGAATGGGAAGAGAAGCTACGGGTAAAGCGAGTAATCACTCAATACGAGGAGGATCATACTTATCGCATGCTGTTCTATTCCTCTTCCGATAGTTTAGAAAAAACGATTCGGGGCATGTGGAATACCTTTGGAGATACTACTCTGTTACACGTCGAACCGGATGGTACCTACGAGTATAAAATTTCCCGGAATGGGAAAGAATGGATTTTAGAAAGTATGATAGATTGGGACGAAGATTCTCAGATGGATGACCTGTATCGATTGACTATTGAACCGGTAAAAGAGGAAAAGAAAAAGCGATTACTTCGATAGGGCTAATGGAACATATATTTCTACGCTTTGGGGGATGGCCGTCGTTCTATTGGGGCAATTATCCGCTTCCCGGTAGGTGAAGCCAAACTGCTGGGCCTCTTCTGGCTGGATCGCATGGGCGATTAAGTCTCCTTGAAAATATAATTGTGGGTAGGCTTTTTGCAGGCTGCCGTCCGGGTTCCAAGTTCGCTTAAGTCCATGTATTTTCCCTTGAGCGTAATGGGTTTCTTCAAATAGTTGCCCGGGCCTGCTGTAGTATCGTTGAAAGCCCTCTAAGGTTCCCTTTGCGTATTGGCTGGCTTCGCTCAGGTAATATTGTTCAGAATAGCCGTGCCAACAAATCCAGCATTCAAATCCGGTTCCTTCGGTAAAAAAAGCGTGCACGAGGAGTCTGCCATGCCTATCCCACTGCTGGGCTGGACCATCTTGAAGTCCCTTTCGATAATGCGCTTGGTATTCAATCTGTTTGGACTGAAAGAAATAGTCGGTGAACCAGCCGTGTTTTTTACCATCTTTAAATTCTTGGCTCGAAGATAGTTCTTCGAAAATACTATACCGATTCGATAGCTGCAGCTGCCCGTTGGCGTACTGCTGCGTCCACCTGGGGGTTCCCATTGGAAAAATCTGCCAGGTATGTAATTCGGTTTGGGTTAGTTTCTGTAAACGCATAAAAAGGCCGTAGTGCTGATACTACGGCCTTTAACAAGTAGACTATGCTGATTAGTTCCCTTTGTATTTTATTCCTAAGCGGAAGGAATGGTTACCTGAGGAACCTAGAAAATTGATCGGTGATCAGAAATCGCTCGTTTGATCATCGGCTTTAAGTTATACGCAGCCTGGACTAATAAGGATTCATTGGTCGGAAACGGCTGTGGACTATTGCCAATGTTACATAGTGTTTCTTGACTCAGAGCCCGGCGATCACCACGGAAGGTCGATGCATAATTGGAGAATACGGCATCAGCGTTGAATTGCTCAGTCGCCAAGCGTTGCTGGGTCCGGTTGTCCATAATATCGATCCGACTGGTAACTCCAGCTACTTTTTCTTGATAAACCTCTAGAACGTCGGCAATAACCGTCACCTCTCTCGTTTGCTTGATGTCATTGCCCAAGCTATCCTTAGCTACATTACCATTCTCATCGAGTACATACTCCCAACCATCTTCAATGATCCGCGATTCCCGATAGGCACGTTCCGAAACTCGCTCTGGGGAGAATCGTACGTTAGCCAAGCTAACTACTACCGTGTAGTCCATGTTCGTACCCGCAGGTGCTTGGTGGTAGAAACGTTGCCATTTACTATTCAAATCGCCGCTGGCAAATTCAATCAGCTCGCGCTCTAAACTTCTTGGTACCACTACATTAGACTGATTGGCAAATTGAATCTGTACATGGGAAATTCCCAATTCGTAGGCCTGGCGACGAAGCTCCAGCGCATTTGCAAAAGCTGCTACGTAGTCGGTCGAACGACCGTAATTATTGTAAGCAGAACGAGCGGCGGCCTTGTCTCCTTGATTCTGGGCGATCCGCATAAATTCGTTTCCACGATCATAGTAATATTGAGCAGCTCCTTGGGCGGCTTCGTCTTGTTCTTGCTGAACGCGCAAAAATTGGAAATTCGCGAGGTAGCCGTTATCAGCGTGTAATGGAGTTAAAGGAGATACCAGATTTTGGCGACGCTGAATTTGGTCATATAGATCGTAAATACGAACCCAGTTTTCTGGGCGGTTTTGCTCTTTCAGTGCATCGATGGTGTTCAAGTCCCGAGAGTTGGCCCGAGCAAACGCTTCTTCCAAATTCAGTACATGTGCTTCTTTCTTCTTTTTCTTTCCGGCTAGCCGTTTGACGGTAACTTGGATGGCTTGATCATAGTCACCAAAGTCCATCAATTTTTCTGGACTAGAACAAGCCGCAAGCAATAAGATTGCGAAAAGACTAAGTACGGTGGCTTTTATGGATGTCATCCCATTCATGGCTTTAAGTTTTGGGTGGTGTGTCTGTGTGTTAAGTATGATGCTAAGATAGGAGGAGCCTGTTTTCTAAGCTCCTATGGGCCCGTTAAGGAGTGTTGAGAAAGGGTTAAAAGGAATTCAAAAGCCTTAAAGAATTGCTAAAAAGCTGGTTAAGGGGCAATCTAGTGTAGAGAAAGAACGAGGCAAAGCCTTGAGGAAGCAGATGTTCTGATGCTTAGGTAAAGCAAAAAGGGGCTGACTAAGGTATGCTTAGACAGCCCCTTTGGTTGGAGCTCAATACAAAGAATGGATTCGACCTATTCTTGCTCCACGGTATAGAATTCGTAGGAAGCCCGCGCTGGGGAAACATTAGCCGAACGTTCTCCTTCGGCAAGAATGTAGTATTCGATACCCACTTGATAGTCGAGGGTAGCTCCCCAGATATTATCTCCAGCCATTTGGTCGTTATGGCCACTATCGTCAAACATCTCAAACCGGATAAACGGGTCTTTCGGGTCTAGTCGGTACACCAAATAAGCTTTCTCGGCTGATTCAATGGTAGCATTAAACGCCAAGGTGTTTCCGAACTGCAGGTGTTCTACCTTGGTGATCTGTGGGCCGCCGTCTTTCAGTGTAGAATGATTGAGCAGATAATCGATGCGTGGCTCCATCAACTGTTCGATACCAATAATGGGGGCTTTACCTGCGTATACGGTTTCGGTTTGATTATTGCGAAGTCCCTCACTTGGGTATAATTTATTCTCATCAGCCTGTACCTCCGGCTCAATGAAGTCAGCAATCTCTTGCATCCGTTCTTTATACCACCCATTTTTAAAGTTCTCTTCTGCGATGGTACGCACGTGGCCGAGATAGATCTTCCGATATAGCGTATTGGATAGAAGATTGGTAATTAATGGGCGCTTTTCGTTCTTGGTTTTATAGTGCAAAAGAATACTTAGACGCTGCATTTCTTCGTCGGATAGTGATTTTCCAGTTCCGGCAAAACGAAAGCCGCCGAAGGATAAGTTCATATCCCAAAGGAGGGGTACGAATTGGCCATTCTCCCGCTGGTATAGATAGTAGTTATGGCAAAGGCGACCGGTGTAACTATCTAAGTTCACCAATACCGTATTAAAGGCCAGCATCCACAGGGCCATGTCGACATCGAGGATCTCTTCGATGCGGTCGGTTTCGTTATTCAGAATATTGGTAAGCTCTTTTAAATTGGTCCAACCTGAATCCGATTTGATCTCGTAGTAGGGAAAGTAACAGGGTGCATTATCTCCTAGATATTGCAAGGAGGATTTATCCCCCTGGGGGCAGGACTGGTATTTCTTCCCTTTCCATTCTGGATCACACTTGAAGAATGAACCAGTGGTTTCACCAAAATATTCATTCAGAAAACGATCATCAATTGATTCGGTATTATTGTACAGCCCGAGGTATTCTCCATTGACGTAGAGCTTGGCGAAGTTAGCTTCCGGAGCCGGCATGTATTTACGGGCGATCTCGTAGGAAAGAACTTCCCGTACGTAGCTGGGATCCCGAAAAACATTAGATAGTTTTAAGGTCTCGTGGCCAGAAGGAAGCTCCTGGGTCTTATTCTTATAATCGACCTTTAAGTTGAAAGGAAGCTTGTCCGAGGCGTTTTTCCGCACATTAAAATAAGAGCTATTCCCTTTGTAACGAATACCTACCTCTTCGTACGTATTCCCATTGATTTCGACTTTGCCCAGTAGGCGGTCTTTCCCCTTGGCTTTAAGGGTATCTAATTGGGTGGCCCAGTCTTTATCGTCAAAAGTGATGCGAATTTCATTTACCGTATCCCAATCATAAAGGGATTGACCCTCGATGGGGAGAACAGCGAAAAGGACAAAGAGTCCTAATGCAAAAGTGCGTAGAAGCATGATCGTGTCTTTTAGATCTACAAAGGGTTCACATGGATGGATGGTCGAACGGATGAACCAATCGCTCAAAAATAAAAAACGGGTTCACCACTTTCGTAGTTTGCCCGTTTTTTATTTTTTCTATTGTAAAAATGCCTGATATTCAGGTCGCTCTCCTATTTATTGAGTTCTTCCAGAGTAACCATATTGCGTTCCCACATATAGTTGACCGGTTCAAAGGTTTGAAGCTGTGCATTTTCAGCGGCGATGTAGTACTCCATGGTATCCTGCCCCGCCTTCGGAATAATCGTTACTCCAAAGGTGTCGTCATTGGCTTCTCCGTCGTTGTGTTTTCCATCATCGAGCATAGTGGCTGCTTGGAAGGGTTCTTTATCGGAAAATCGATACATTAAGACAATGCGCTTAGGGAAGCGTTCAATGTCGGTGACAACCCGGAAGGTAGTTACCCGCTCCGAAGAGTACTGTTTACGACCGATGACTCGCGTATTTTTAATGATCGGTGGCACCACGGCAATCTTGGGGTTTTTGGTAAGGTATTCGGTCCGTTTGGACATTAATTCTACCACCCCAGGGATTTTACTGCGCTTACCAACGGTAGCCGTTAGGCTATTCTCAAAGTCTTCCACTGAGTAGTACTTGGAAGGATCGGCCGCGTATAGGTCTTTGACCATGTCTTGCAGTTGTTTAGCCCGGGTTTCGTACTGGCCAGAATTGAACCAATCGTAGACAATGACTCGGAGGTGCGAGAAGTAGGTCTTACGGTAGTCGTCATTGCTCAATAGCTTGGCAATGAGGGGCTTGGTTGGGTTATTGATGTGTACCAGAGGATTTAACTGCACCAGTTTATCGAAACTCAGGTCTGATCCTTGCCCGATGCCTTTGTAGGTTCCAAAAGCAAAGTTGGTCTCGAAGAGAATAGGGCTAAATTTCCCGAATTTATCTTTATACAAATAGAAGTTTTGCGGGTGCCGACCAGTGTAAGAGCTTAGGTTTACGACTACGTTATTGAAGGCTAGCATCCACAGGGTACGGTCGACATCTAGTACCGAAGCGATCTGTTCAGGACTTTCGTCGAGGGTTTGAGCCAGTTTTTGGAGGTCGTTCCAACCACCTTCTCCCAATTCGGTGAAGTTGTAGAAGAAACACTCCATGTTGGGTTCGTATTCTAGGGAGCCGTAGGTGTTTTGCTTACAGCCTTCCGGATAGTTATCGTAGGGACTGTAAGATCGTGCCTTGAACAAAGCACCTTCCGATTCTCCGAAATTCTTATCTAAGAAGGCTTTTTCAATCGTCTCCACATTGACCATAAGAGCATAGGTAGATCCATTGATGCTCACATCGGCGTAGTTGGCGCGCGGAGCGGGCATATACTGACGAGCAATCTCATAGGAAAGCACTTCGCGCACCATACTGGGGTCGCGCAGGGCGCTTGAGAGTTGGATCGTAGCGTGTCCGTCGAGGGTTTGATTTCGATTGGTATAATTCAATTGTATAAGCAAGCCATTGCGGGGATCGCCAGGGTTAAAACCATTCCGGGCCAGGTAGCGTATGCCTACTTCTTTATAAGTCTCCTGATTGATGGTAACTGAACCCAATAGAAAGTTATCCCCGTTCATGCGTAAGGAATCCAGTAGGTTCTGCCAGTTGGCGTAGGGGAATTTGATGTTGACCTCTTGGATGGTGCTGAGATCATAAAATTTGGAAGCGGCTGTTTCTTCGGATTGAGCCAGCAAGCTACTGGTGGCGGCAAACAGAAAAGCCAGGAGGAACAATCGTTTCATTCTTATTAGGTAGTTAGTAGGTGAAAAACGCCAGCTTCGGTATTCTTTTTGGGGGTGTTGCTGGTAGTGTAAAACGGGGTGTCTCAAAGGCCTAATTGAAGCGATCGAAGACTTGCAATTATAATAAATTTGTGGGAATCCTTATATGATATTTGCCTCTCATTGGGGATATGTACTGGGGTGGCGAAACTGGAGAATATGCAGAGAAGTGTTTGTTTGTATATTTAAAATGCAACGGGCGCTTTTTGTAAAATAAATTACATTCAGACTCCTGCTCTGCAAAGCTATCCTTCGTTTAAAATCATTAGGAAGACAATAGGAACACTCGGCAGTTAAAATAAAAAATGGTCCATGGAGAAGCACCCCTTCAAGGAAGGAAATAAGGATGACGAACTAAAAAAAGTCACAACTAGTGGAAAGCTGCTGTTTCATCATTTTGGCGATAGGCAAATCCCGCAGTGCCTTACCCGCGTGCCCCTGCCTACCGAGCCGCTCATTGGTCGAGAAGAAAAACTAAGGGAGCTGCACGAAAAAGTTCAGCAGCACCGCATCGTGTCAGTAGTCAGCGGCATTGAAGGAGTGGGTAAAACGAGCCTGTTCGCTCAATATGTGCAGGAGAGCCTTACTCAATGGAGACATATCCTTTGGTTGGACTTGACCGATAGCTTTAGTTGGGCCTTACAGACAAATACTAGCCTTGCCCCTAGCTTAGGGGTTCAACTGAAGGGAAAAGCAGCTTCAGATGTACAAGAAATAGTAAAGGCATTGGCAGCCTTGGAGGGGCCTTGCCTACTGGTAGTCGATCAGGCGGATGACGAATTGGTCCCTTATCTGGAGCATCTACCAGAGGAAAACTGGAAGGTGCTGATTATGACTTGGAGGCCATTAGAAGGAATAGCCGCTTGTCACCTAGATCTACTACCGGAAAAGACTGCGGTGGCCTTATTTCAAGCCCATTATTCCCTGGATGTCAATGTAGAGTTGATTCAAAAAATAGTGCTCTGGGCACAGGGACATCCAATGACCATACAATGGCTGGCTAAAACGGCGCAGCATTTAGTATTCGAGGACTCAGTTCCGTTAATCAAGGTATTGGCCAAAAAAGGGCTTAAAATGGAGAAAGCTGTGGACCTATCGAAAGTTGACCATTACCAAGAACGAGCACTGGATCAACTCCTACCCTATCTGGAAGCCATTTACTCGCTGCTCGATTTTACGGCTATTGAAACGCGTTTGTTGAAATACTTCTTGGTTCTTCCGGTAGAGATTCACGATTGGCCGTTCCTGGAACGAGCCCTAGACTTGCAGGAGGATAAAGATATCAAGGCCTACCAGGAGGGATTACAAAACTTGGTACAGATGGGACTGGTGAAGGCCTACCAAACTGGGTATCAGGTCCATTCGATGATCCAACAAGTTTTAGAGCTACAACTTACTGTAAACTGGTC
>JBCDIO010000109.1:0-8087 GCA_038748815.1 Bacteroidota bacterium | reverse complement strand
GGGTGAACCGGTAAAGAATGGGCTTGGAAAACGATGTCCCGGTTCGGGGAGAATGCCACTCTTTTTCCATCGACTTGCAGTTTACTAGATAACTGAATCTCATCCATAAAGACGGGAATTAGATGGGTAGCCACCGTTTCTGGATCGTGGCCCATTAAGCCCATCATCACTGCAATGTCCGTACCGTGCCCTATCCCGGTCTTAGACAAAGACCCAAAAAGCTGGACTTCCAGGCCGTTTAAAGGTAGATTTTGTAATTGAAGAGCAAACTGATTAGCTGCCTTCCAGGGCCCTAGAGTGTGGGAGCTGGATGGGCCTACGCCAATTTTGAAAATGTCAAAAATGCTTAAGCATTCCATTTTCGGTGGTGGTTTTGGTAGACCAAGCTGGTCTCTTATTAGTTGGTTCATTGGGGTTGGCTTTTTTTCAAAAGCCAACCCTCATTTCTCTACAATGATAACCAAAACCACGCGGAGCGTACACTAATTGTAGGCAAAATCTTATTCTCCGAGTATAGCCGGTAAGACATATTGCGCCATCAATTCATCTACCTGCCGGTGCATATAAGGTTGGTTGTAGGCCCTTGCGGTTACCACCACGACAACCGGGATATCCGAGAAGACGAAAACCTTATTTCCTCCATTTCCGCTACAAGCTGATACGGCATGGTCTTTCTCACCAACCCGATAGGATTTATGCCAGAATAAATACCCATAGGATAGTCCATCAAAGGGTAACTCAAAATGTTTTTGCAACGATTCAGTCACCCAAGCTTTGGGTAAGAGCTGGTTCCCATTCCATACTCCTTCATTCTGATAAAGCTGACCAAACTTGGCAAGGTCCAGCGCGCGCATGCCTAGTCCACCCGCGGTATTCCCAACTCCTTGTGGCGTTTGTTGCCAACGGTAGTCCTCAATGCCTAAGGGCCCAAATAGCCGGCGCTCGGTATACGCTTCTAAGCCCCCGGGGACTTGTTGGTCCAGAATATCACCCAGTAAAACCACTCCCGCGGTAAAATAGGCCCATTGACTACCCGGTGCACGACCGGCCATTGGCAAATTAAGGGTCCATTCTACCCAATTATCCTGAGGATACATGTTTTCTTCATTGCCAATGGATTCCGGTTCAAAATCAAATCCATCAAAGCCGGAGCTCATCGTCAATAGATGTTGTACGCTGACCTCGCCTTTCAAGGAAGAAGGATTTTGGTAATCCGTGAGGGTATAAAAATCCGATAAAGTTTGTTGGGTAGAACGCAGGTGTCCCTCTTGTATAGCAATACCCGTTACTGCGGAGGCAATGGTCTTGGTGGCAGAACGAGGGTCGTGCTTGGTAGACCGATTAGCACCATTGAAGTATTGCTCGTATAGTAGCTCCCCTTCGTAGAGCACCACCACACTGGTAATCTTTTTGTAGGTATCATCGGCAATTCGGTCCTCCATCGTTGCCAAAAGATCTCGATTTAAGCTCCGGCCAGAAGGACTAAATTCGGAGTTTTGGCCAAAGCAAGAAAGGGCAATAAACCCCATAAGCAAGCATAATCTGTATTCCATTTTTGTTCTTTTACGGATAAAGATCGAGCAAGCCAGTAATAAAAAATAGAATAAAATTAACCTGCCTCCAACAATCGGCGTACCTGTTTGGGGGAACGTCCTAAGGCTTGCTTACAAACCCTACCGAAATGACTTTGATCGGAGAACCCCGCAGCGTAGGCAATTTGGGTAAGTGATTCCTCCTGATCACTCAACTGACTAGTAGCTTGTTGAAGTCGAATCCGCTTACGATAAGCACCTGGATTACAACCGAAATACTTGGCGAAATCGCGACTTAGATGAACGGGGTGCACGCCAACTTGATCCGCCAACCCACGGATAGAAATGGGATCTTCTGGAGAATCTGCTAATAGCTCAGCGGCCCGTTGGGCCCATTCTGGTACGCCCCGATAGTTGGGAAATTTCCCCTTGGCTAAACGATGTAGCAAGGTACAAACCAGAACCTCCACGTCTAGGGAGTGGTCGGTGCCTACCGTTCTAAAATGATGGTAAATGCGAAAGAAATCCCAGCGAATCAATGGATCAATAACCTGGCGATTTCCTTCAATTTGGTCGAGTCGCACTTCCATTTTTGCGAGCCAACCTGGATCCAGCTCCAAATGAAATCCGCGGGTATAAATCGGAGGCTTGTGGTTGCAATGAGCCTCCTGCCAGTTGTGAAATAAGAGATCTCCGGATACGCAGTGATAAGCATCTTTTCGATTGGTTTCTTTGAGTGCCCCGGCTAATAAGAAGGTAAAATAGGGTCGCTCGTGGTAGTGCCAATCAACGTAGGAATGCGTGTAGGTCGCTTCGGTCATTAGTAATCCTTCAACTTCCCGGTGGCGATCCAAGGCTCCGTAGAAATGACCGCGTTTTAATTCCTGCATAATTTGTGTTGGTTTCTATTTGATAAGAAACGAGTCCTTATTGTCGATAGCGAACAAATTAGCCCAATGCGCTCGTAAAAGAGACCAAGAGCTTGTTTGGGGCCCCGTTTGGCAGGCAAAAAGAGTCCATCTTTTACTGAAACGCAGCAGTAAGGAACATTTTAATAGGGTGTGTTATTGGGTAGTTTTTTAATTATCCGGCCAACAAGTAGGTCGCTTAGAGCACTGGTTAACCCTTAGTCGATAGGCCTTTAGGTTTCTTACTCGTTTTCCCAAACCCATTTCACTTCAAGGGTAAATAAGACTCCTCCCCTACTCTGCTTCCTTAGGCTTTGGAAAAATAATTTTGAAAAAACTTCCATTTTATTTGGAATGATCGTTCTAAAATGATCATATTTGTTTTGGAACGATCGTTCTGTAATATTATTCAAACTAAAATCGTCAATAACAAATGAATCAATTTAACGGTAAAGTAGCCGTAGTAACCGGCGGAAATAGTGGGATCGGATACGCAACGGCTCAGGAATTAAAAAGCAGGGGTGCCCAAGTAGTTATTACGGGTCGCTCAGCGGAGCGCGTCAACCAGGCAGCAGAAGAACTGGGTGTACAGGGAGTGGTTGCTGATGTGAGTGACCTTGGCCAAATTGAGCAAGCCGTTGGTCAGGTAAAAGAGCAGTTTGGGCAGATTGATATTCTGTTCGTGAATGCGGGTATCTTCTTACCGGCTCCCGTAGGTGGCATTCCAGAGGAGCTTTTCGACCACCAAATGAGGATCAACTTTAAAGGGGCTGTTTTCACCATTGAAAAATTCTTACCCATCTTGAATGATGGAGGATCGATCATTAATCTTTCCTCGGTGAATGCCTATACCGGAATGGCGAATACGGCGGTTTATGCGGCCTCCAAAGCGGCGTTAAATTCGTACACGCGTACGGCAGCCACGGAACTAGCCGCTCGCAAGATTCGGGTGAATGCCGTTAATCCGGGGCCCGTTGAGACGCCGATCTTTGGAAAAACCGGTATGAACGAAGAGCAGCTCGGTGGATTTGCCCAAGCGATGCAGCAACGCGTACCCATGAAACGGTTTGGTAAGCCCACTGAGATTGCTAAGCTAGTCGCTTTCTTAGCCTCCGATGATGCCACCTTTATTACCGGTGCCGAATACAACATCGATGGTGGTATAAATGTAAATCCGCTCTTGATGAATTAAAAAGCCTCTTTTTTTGCACCATTCTGGAACGATTGGTCAAAAACGACTAAATTAGGGCTGGGAATTTTCCTAGCCCTTTACTCACTCTATATAAGATGCCAAGGACAAAGCAATTTGACGAAGCAGCGGTACTGACCAAAGCCATGCACCTATTCTGGGAGAAAGGCTACCACGCCACATCCGTCAGTGATTTAGTCCAGGCCTTGGGAATCAATCGGGCGAGTCTATACGATACCTTTGGAGATAAACAGCAATTATTTGAGCGGGCCTTTACCGAGTATCGAGCCATTAATCGACAGCGGATTCAGGCGGTTTTCAACCAACACAAGTCCGTACGTGCGGGCTTAGAGGCCTTGCTCTTGGGTAGCTTGGAAGCCGAATTGAGCACCGAACAACCACGTGGCTGCTTTGCCGTTAACCTGTCTACTCAGGTTAGTCCGAAAGACGATCGATTGACTAAATTACTGTTTGAAAATCAGCGATTCTTTGAGCAAGTTTTCGCCGACTATTTGCAAAAAGGAGTCAAACAAGGGGAATTATCGCCTACAAAAGATTTGCAGGAGCTTGCTTCTTACCTGTATACACTCTACGCGGGCACCAAGGTTATTGCCCGTACTCATCCTGATCCAATTTCCCTGGGAGGTATTGTGCAAACCGGATTACACGTCTTAGAGAAATAAGAGCGTGTCTGCGGGCCTATCATAAAGTTACAAACAAGCGCTACGCTTTCAGCTGCGAAGGAGATATCCCGTATTTCCGTTTAAAGGCCGTGCTAAAATGCTGTGGATTCTTGTAGCCAATATGTAAGGAGACCTCCCCCACGGACTTCGCTTCGTGTAGCAGCAGATGATGCGCCTCTTGCATTTTAAGATCACTCCAATAGCCAAAAACGGTAGTACCAAATAAAGCTTTGAAATTGCGTTTGAGGTTGTACTCATTCGTACCTACCATTCTGGCCAACCGAGCTAGGGTCAACGGTTCTGAAAGATTGGCTTCCAAAAATTCTCGGACAGCTTGCATCTTTTCTACTTCGGTCTTTTTCATACGAGCCGGCATTTCCATTTTATCTATAGCCGCCATATGCTCCAGTTGCAGCAATAGAAGTTCGATGGTAAGCGATTCCAAGTACATCTTTTGGTAGATTCCGGATCGGTTACAGCTCAGTATCCGTTGAATTACATTGAGCATCTCTGGAGTAATCGGCAGATGCCGTTCGGCGTAGATACTGGCCTTCTTTTGCAGAATACCCTGGCGAAATTTATCGGCCCGGCGATCATTCGGTAAGTACTTCAGGAAGACCTCCGGCCGCATTTTAATTTCGAATACATTCTGCTGCTCTTGGGTCAACCAACGAGTTTGGCCCCGCCCACCGCAGGCGTAGAAGATATTATGCTGGTTGGAGTGAATGCTTATGCTGTCTTTATACTCCTCCATCTTAGTTAGGCTGTCACCGTGCAGGGTGAAATGCATTTCTACGATTTCGATATCGCTTTCAAAATCAAATACCATAGGGGAGGCGGGGGTAGCAATCGCCGATCCCATATGGATACCTTCAAAGAAAATCTCTCGGATGGTTCCAGTTCCCAAATAAGGATCTGGGATGTAGACGCGCTCGGCGATTACTCCCTCTTCCGGTTTAAAGTTAGTCGGATAGCTCGATTCAATTAATAATTCATTCAGCTCGTGCAGATACATTCTTCGTTTCATGGCACTTCTCCGTTTGGCGTATAAAATGCTCCGTTTGGAGGAGGTTATATATCCTTAACCCATTTAAATTTAAGCTTTATCTAGAATTAATCTAAATAACTAGCAGAAAAAAAGTTTAACCTCGTCTAAAAATAAACGAACTATGAGCCTAGCCGACCAGCAAAAGACATTCATACTGACCGCTCCATTGCCCCGGGTCATGGTAAAGCTGGCCCTACCGGCCATTGCTGCCATGGTGCTATATGGACTGAATGCCTTTATGGATACGGTCTACATTGGTCAATTATTAGATGAGACGGCTCTCACGGGCGTAGCTCTTGCTTACCCACTGACGTCCATTTTACTTGGCTTAGGCTCGTGGACGGGAACCGGGGCCGCTAACCTATTGAGTATTGCCTTGGGCAGCAACGACCAGGAGAGACAGCAAAAGCTGCTGGCCAATTCAACGCTCTTGGGATTAATCCTGACTGTTTTATTTGCAGTACCTGCCTATATCTTCGCCACTCCTCTCATCCAAATGATGGGAGGAGCTGGCGATATTTTGACCGAAGGTGTTACTTACTTTCGGATCACTATGCTGGCTGCTCCACTCTGGGTATATGGACTCAGTTTGAATCTGGTTATCCGCGGGGAAGGTAAAATGAAAACGGCGGCTATTATGATGAGCTTTGGCTTAATTGTCAATCTCATTCTGACTCCAATCTTTATTACGCAATTCAACATGGGGGTAGAAGGTGCTGCTTGGGCAACGAATATTGGGATGCTGATTTACTGTCTGGCCGGATATTGGTACTTCCAGTCGGGACGGGCATCTTTTGAAGCCAACATCAGCTCCTTAAAGTATGACAAGGACGTTTTTCAGGCGGTCCTGAAAAGTGGTTTTCCGGGCTTTATTATCACCGTTATGGGCCTCATCCAGGCTCTGGTGGTCTTTCGCGCCATCGTACAAGTAGGTGATGCAGACGATCTGGCATTCTTTGCGGCCGCAAACCGGATCTTACTCTTTTTAATGACCCCTCTATTTGGGCTCATGCGAGCGCTACAGCCAATCGCTGGGATCAACTACGGAGCAGCGGACTTTGTCCGGGTTAAGTCGAGCTTTATGCTTTTTGTCAAAACGGGGTTCTACCTCGTTGTTCCCTTTTGGATTTTCCTCTCCCTCTTTCCAGAATTAAGTCTTCGGATGGTTTTACCAGATATGCGTTTTACTGCTCAGGATTTCACGAATCTACGGATCTACATGTTGGTGCTTCCGATTTTACCTATCATTTTCATGGCCTTGACCTTCTTTCCAGCCATTGAAGAAGAGAAGTACGGTAGTCTACTCGGTTTGGCTCGACAGCTCGTCTTTTATCTACCCATCATGCTGGTCTTGCCTCGTTTCTTTGGGGTAGAATGGGTGTACTACGCATCCACCATTATCGATGTGATCATCACTGTTTGGGGAGGATTGATCCTGTACCAATTATTCCGTACTAAACTAAATACGTCCTCGGCGGAATTTGTCTCCCGCGGGCCGGCCTAACCTAGCTCAAACGAACCATGATTCTAGTCCATGTTTTTTCGTACAAACCAACGAACATGAAACTGCAAATTAGAAACCTGCACACCTCCTTCTCCGATGGGACTACTGGACTGCAAGGCATAAATTTAACATTGGGCACAGGAATCTGCAGTGTTCTGGGGCCTAGTGGTTCCGGTAAAAGCACATTGCTACAAGCAGTTACCCAAGCTCATTCCATAGAAAGAGGCACCATCCGGTTAGATGGACAGGCCGTCCATCATAGCCAACGATCTATTGGTTATCTTTCTAGTACCGCGGAGTCATCGGATGTCACGGGCGAACAATTCCTTTTACAGGCGGCCCTGCAAGCCGGTATTTTATCTCCCCGTATTGGCCGCGAACAGGTGCATCAACTACTCCATAAATTTGGATTGTTCGATCAGCGCAAAAAGCCCCTTTCCCAATTTAGCAAGGGGATGCTGTGTCGAATTTTTATTGCACGGAGTTTGTTGGGGCATCCATCCGTCGTTTTGCTAGATGATCCGACGGCACTACTAAGCCCCTTGGAACGCCAGGAAGTCTTACGCTACATTGCCGAGATTGGCAGACAGCGGATTGTTCTTATGGCAACCAGTAACCCTGCGGACGCTAGTGCCTTAGGAGGTCGTTTAGTGATCATGGATCAAGGTCGTATCATAGCTTCGGGAAAAACAGATGCCTTAGAAGCAGGCTTAAATGGCCGCACGTACGAACGGTTATGCCTTCCTAATACCATCCCCTACTTGGAGGAAAAGTATTCGATCATTGCCAGAATACCTTTCTTGGGTAAGGAGTTGGTTACTATCGTGGCCGATGAACAGCCCGATGCTTCTTTTTCCCTGAAGGCACCGACCCTGGAGGATTATTACTGCTACAAACTATCCAAAAAACGAGTCTCGGAAAGCGAGGCCGATTTCTATCAAATGCCGCCGTTGAATCTAAACCGTTTGTCTTCAAAATAAGGCAATGATCGTATCTTTGCGGCTCATCGAACCATCCTTTTCCGCATGGAATCAATTATTGCTTACTACGGTCTTGATTGGCTGGGTATGGGACTCAGTTTACTAGCAGTTTACCAATTGGGAAATAAGAATAAGTTTGGCTTTATCAACTTCATCATTGCCAATCTTATTTGGGTCTTTCTGGGCATTTTTATGATGGACAGCATTGGCCTCACCATTGGAAATATCGTTTTTTTAATCATG
>JBCDIO010000108.1:0-8105 GCA_038748815.1 Bacteroidota bacterium | reverse complement strand
ATCGATCTGAACGCTACTCTCGGCTTAGACGGTGCCCAAACCAAACAAACGATTAAAGCTTTCATTGAAGACTTGTATACTATTTCTACTGAAACCCTCATTGGGATCGTGGCCTACAATGATAAAGTCCGAACCTTAGGCTTGCGTACTTTTGAAGAACAAGATGAAGTATATCAATTTATCGATGGCTTAAGTACAAATGGTACATACAGCGGAATGTACGAGTCGTGCTTGCGAGCGGTTGATATTCTGGACGGAACTGTTTTTCGCGGAGCAAAGAATCTTATCCTCTTTACCGATGAAGGGGACGAAACGACCATCGGTGCCATTTTGAAGGAAGAGGTACTTAAGGCACGGGTAGCCCGCCGGGTAGTGGCACTGGATGGTACTCTATTCACGGAGAAAGATCATCAGGAAATGACCGAGCTGGCGCAAAGTCCCGAAAACTACCGCTTCGTTGCCGACCAAACGGGTTTAGCCAATGCTTTTACTGATTTGGCCGATCAAATGCGGCAAACGGATCGATTCGTTTTTGAGCGACCTGGAGATTTTGTAGACCGTCCTCGTTTGATCCGCTTTACCTTTAGCTTGCGTTAAATTTCATAGGTCCATACAAGTTTTTGTAGGGCTCCGCCCGATGCTTACCATTGGACAACATTTAGCATTTTTGCTATCTTGTAACTAATAGAGTTATCAGTAATACGGAACGTACGGAATAATATAAAAGAAGTTTTTGTACCCGGTTAGGGCAGATTTTGAATTTCTATCCTACTATGGTTTGATGGTCTGATTCTATACACGTTGGCCTTCTCCATATGATGACTTTCCCTTTTTGAACTGGTTTTAGTAGGTCGATAAGGCATACCCATGCACGAAGGGTTTGGATAGTTAGCCTTCAAAACCCTCATACCCCCATTTATTTTATGCACAGTGATATTCTCACTCAAATAGGCCAAAAAATCCGCAAGTTGCGACAAGGTAGGCAATTAACCGTGCAAGGATTAGCCAGCCGAGCTGGAGTAAGTAAAGGCCTTATCTCCCGGATCGAAAATAGCCGAACAATACCCTCCCTTCCCGTCTTAATTTCCCTTATCAAAGCGTTGGATGTGGAGGTCAATACGTTCTTTGAAGATATTGACCAAGCATTCAGTGAGCCAAGGGTTGTACTGCGTCGACGGGCTGATCTAGAGTATTTAATGATGGAAAAACCGGCGGGTTTTTCTTATCAATCAATCATTGACGAACGCCTTTCTAATGCCGTTTCCCGCATTTCCGTTCTCGAAGTACAACCAGGCTCGCAAGGCAAACCACAGGTTACCGACTCTTTTGAGTTTAGATATGTACTGGAAGGAGAGGCAGAATACGAGATCGGTGATCAACAATTCGTTCTCCAAGCAGGAGATAGTATTTATTTTGACGGCAACTTAGCTCATGCTCCCCGTAATCGCACCGGGCAAAAGCTCCGTATCCTTGTCATTCACTTCTTAGCCATCCATAGCCAATAAGTAGGTCCGTAAAATGGCACGGCGGCAACAACCGGCATCTCGGATTGTTTAGGCCTAAAACGGGTATGACCTATGGGTGTTTAAAACGTTTTTCCTTTACGGTGGCTGTTCCCAATCTTTATGTTCCACTGAAAGAATGATCTAGCTAGTCGGATCAGAGCCTGTTTAGTAGTCAGATTTGAAAGCGAAAAGTGTCCGCTATTGCTGGAAAAAGAATGGAGGAGCGTTTCCGTAGGACAAACTGTTAGATGGGTTGAGTAAGTAAACGGCGAAATGGCGAAATGGGACTTGCCATCGTCTTAGCCCCTGAGTGGGGAGTAATGGGAGGGCTAAAAAGTGCCTTTATAACCCAAGGACGGTCCTTCAACCAAGCCCTGAATCGGTGTTACCCAGAATTTGAAGGTTTATTCCATGCGGAAATTATCAGTAGAAAAGTTTATCACGAGTGACCAAGTTACCTTGGATGTACGATCTCCACAGGAGTATCACCAAGGACATATTCCAGGAGCCGTTTCTTTTCCCCTATTTTCAGATGAGGAAAGAAAAACGATTGGTACTATTTACAAACAGCAAAGCAAGCAGGACGCTTTTAAAGAGGGGTTGCGATTAGTCGGTCCTAAGATGGTCGATTTTGTTTCTAAAGCGGAATCCTTTAAGTCTAATCAGATCCAGGTTTATTGTTGGCGGGGAGGGATGCGTTCCGGTAGTATGGGCTGGCTGCTCTCCCAAGCTGGATTCGATATTTCATTAATGGAAGGCGGATACAAAAGGTATCGAAACGCAATGTTGAATTTTTTTCAACAACCCTTGGATTTACGAATACTTACCGGGCTAACTGGATCTGGGAAGACCCTCATTTTAAATGAACTGGAGGCTTTGGGGGCTCAAATCATAGACCTCGAATACATTGCCAATCATAGGGGCTCCAGTTTTGGAAATGCTCTTAGCACTAGTCAGCCAACTACCGAGCAATTTCAAAATAATTTATACGACGCCTTTCTACAAAAAAATCAGGACCACCCCATTTGGCTGGAGGACGAGTCGATTTCTATAGGAAGGGTCTATTTGCCGGATGCGCTATTCGCCCAAATGAAAACCAGTAAACATTATTTGCTGGAGGTAGAATTAGATCAACGCTTGGATCTGCTGGTACAGGATTATGGGCAAATACCAGCATCAAAATTGAAGGTTGCCACTGACCATATTTCAAAAAAGTTAGGACACGAGCATATGCTGAAGGCAAAAGAAGCTATTGATCAAGGCAACCTAAGAGAAGCGGCCAGATTTCTATTAACCTATTACGACCGGCAGTATTCAAAATCGATTAAAAAGAAGAAAAATAAAGTAATAGCAGCAGTCGATGGCAAGAATTTGACGGTCACCGAAATTGCGCAAAAAATTATGAAGTACCATGGACATTAAACTCACTGCATACAGCCACGGGGCCGGTTGTGGATGTAAGCTTTCACCCGCTGTACTATCCGAAATTATCGGTAAAAAGAGCGGAAAAATATTTAAGAATTTACTGGTTGGTAACGAAACCAAAGATGACGCGGCTGTTTATCAGATAGATGATACTACCTCCATTGTAAGCACCACCGATTTCTTTATGCCTATTGTGGACGATCCCTATGATTTTGGTGCCATCGCTGCCACTAATGCAATCAGTGATATCTATGCAATGGGAGGAACGCCCCTTATGGCCATCGCCATACTTGGTTGGCCCATTGATAAACTCGGGACCGAGGTGGCAGCAGCGGTCTTGGAAGGAGGCCGGAAGGTATGCCATAGTATTAATATTCCCTTAGCCGGTGGCCATAGTATCGACTCCCCCGAACCTATTTTTGGCTTGGCCGTAACGGGTAAAATTGCGACTGCCAATGTCAAAAAAAATGGCAACGCTCAATCCGGGGACTTGCTATATCTGTCAAAACCCTTGGGAGTAGGACTCGTAACGACTGCGCAAAAGAAAGGACTAGCTTCCGTGGAGGATCTAATTATTGCAAAACAAGCCATGACGCAACTCAACACCATTGGTGCGGCCGTGGCTGACCTTGGATACGTTCACGCCATGACGGATGTTACTGGATTTGGGCTCGCTGGCCATTTGTTGGAGATGGCAGAAGCTAGTAATTTATCGGCTATGGTGCAGCAACATAAACTTCCCAAACTCCCCTTTGTCGAGAAATATCTTGAATTGGGTACTTCTCCCGGAGGAACAAAAAGAAATTGGCAGAGTTATGGGCACCGTATTGCTCTGCACGGCCTCGATGATTACCGACTCATTGCGGACCCCCAAACGAGTGGTGGTCTATTGATGAGTGTAGATTCGGACTACCAAAAAGATTTCGAGACCTTCATGGCGGATCGAGGAGTGCCAGTTAAAGCCTTTGGGGAAATGACCGGTAAAAGGGAAAAGCAATTGATCGTGGATGCCTAGAGAGGGAGGCAACTTCCCATTAAGTGCCTATCTTATCCTGCCTGGATGATAAAAAGAATAGTTGCTTCGGTTTTGATGGATTAAGGGGATTCAACGTATTCAAAAGGCTGCCCGAGGGCAGCCTCAAAATCTGGATTAGTATGAACTACTAACACGGGTATGATTCGTGCGTTCGTATTTATTAAACGTAAAAGTCTGGAATGAGTGTGAACTGAGGGTTAATTTCGCCTTAAAAGTCTGCCTAAAAGCAGCAATTGTCGGCTAAACGGACAATCAGACAGATGCAGAAAGACCAAATGCACTCAAAACCAGCGCACGTGGAGTCCTTCTAAATAAAAATAGCTCTTGAAATAGGCATAGTCTCCAATTCCAACGAAGGCCAAACCCATTCCTTACCTGTATATGCTCTAATCTGTTAAAGGTATGGCTACCCATTGATTTTGGGTCAATGTATAAATGGATTGCAGCCCCATTGCTCGCAGGCGAGGAATCAAGTAGGAGAATGCTCGATTGACATCGAGTGGATGATGCGCATCGGCGCCCAAATGCATTTTAATATTTCGCTGTATGGCTTCTTGTATGATCCAGAAACTAGGGTAGGGATCTTCATCCTGACCAGGAAAAAAGCCCTTAGTATTGATTTCCATAATTAAACCTTCTGCCTGAATCTGATCTAAGGTTGCGATCACTTCCTTCCGGTACCAGGCATCGGTCTCTTTAAAGAATCGTTGATCCAGATTGTGCATCTTAATCCGATCTAGGTGCCCGATGATCGTAGGCCGGGTGGCCACCATTTCTCGGATAAGTTGATAATACCGGCTCACTGCCTTTTGTACATCCCCATTGAAGATCTGATCGATCCCTTGTTGGAAGATCTTCTTAGAATCTTCAAATCCCCAATGACTTCCATCTGGGTACTGGTCCACAAAGTGTACCGAACCAATGGTATAGTCGAGATGGAGGCGAGTAATGGACGAATGATTTACGCTGATTACTCCGGGAATAAAGTCAACTTCCAAGCCCAGGTAAAGCTCGATGTCCGCCCGATGGTATTCTTGTAGGGCTCTTATTTCCTGACAATACGCTTCCACTCGATCCGTAGGAATGGTCCAGGAACAAGGAAAAGGGACCGGGGCATGGTCGGTATAACCGTAAGCCTTGAGTCCCTGCTCCATAGCCGCTTGCGCAAAGGCAGTCGGTGCGGCCTGTCCGTCACTGTAGTGGGTGTGACTATGAAAATTGAAGGCTTGATTATTAATAATAGACATGGGGCTAGTGATTGGAGACAAAAGGATAAATAGAACGCTTCCTTAGATATAGCAGCTGAAAAGGGGGAAGCGTCGAAGAGGATGGCCAGCATTAACGGGCTATTCTACGGAATCTTTTTAATAACCCTTGCTGGATTACCTCCCACTACCACACGATCTGGAACATCCTTGGTAACCACGGCTCCCGCCGCAATTACTACCCCATTACCAATGGTCACGCCGGGGCAAATGATGGCTCCCCCACCAATCCAGACATCGTCACCAATGGTCACTGGCTTGGCAAACTCTAACCACTCCGCTCGAATTTCTGGTTCAATGGGGTGGGTAGCGGTATAGATCTGTACGCCCGGTGCCAATAAGACATTACTGCCCATAGTGACCGGCATTACATCCAGGATGCAGCAATTATAATTCATGAAGACCTTTTCTCCCACTTTGATATTGTATCCATAATCACAGAAGAAGGGGGGCTCAATATATAAGCCGGGACCAGCTTCTTCAAAGAGCTCATAAAAGAGTTGATCTCTCTGTTCTTTCTCCGATTCGGGAATTGCATTAATTTTCTGGAAAAGCATGCGGGCTTGGTACCGTTCTTCGGTGAGTTGGGCATCACTGGCGTCATATAATTCTCCGGCGAGCATTTTTTCTTTCTCGGTCTTCATGCTGGGTTGGATTTTATGCAATATTATGGTTGGAATGGTAGATTAAAAATTAAGGTAATAATTGATATACCCAAAACGAAATGGTTTGAGTCGTTCCCACTCGCCCCTGCACTCGTCCACTGCGTTACAAAGCCTCGCCGAAGCTAAGGCTTCGCCTACGTTTTGCGCCTTGTTGACAAGTACATGTGCTTCGCGTTAACTTTCCCAAACCACTTCGCTTTGGGTATAGGTACAAAACGGAAGTGTATCTGGCTGAATAAAATAGATTTCATGTATTTGCTCTACTGCTTTTTTATATTGGCCCTTTGGCCTTCTTCCTCCCAAAAATGCTCGCCCCAACAAGCGATGAATCCAATAATCGACACGCTAGTTGATATTCGGGATGGTAATCAATACGAGCTCATTCGGATAAATGACCAATGGTGGTTCAACGAAAACTTGCGGTATCAGTCCGAGGGAGCCGTCGCTTTTCAAAACGAAGAACATAAGGTTGAGCAGCGCGGTTTCTTGTATCCCTATTCTGAATCGAAATCCGTTTGCCCAACCGGATGGAAGCTTCCTACTGTAAGCGAATACGATGATTTACTGGATTATTTAGCGGGTACCTCGACTTTAGGCCTTTGGTCTACTCCCATCGAATGGGACGGCCCCGTATTTTGCATACAGGGATTCCGCTTTCAACAAACCGGTTACCAACACAAAAGACGATTTAAGGCTCCGGATAGTATGAATTTTTGGTTAGATGATCAGGTGCCAGGACATCACGTCCACATCTACTTGGAAAGGAGTAAAAAGGTAAACCCACCGATGTTGCTATTTCATCACGAACACGAGAGAAGGAAGCCCATTATTGGTAAGCGTTCTTTTGCGGTGCGCTGCGTTTGTTCGGTAGAAGAGGAGAAAAAGAGTCCGTATTAAGATCAAACTCGCAGTCGCATCAATCCCTCCTGTACCACACTGGCGACTAAGTCTCCAGACTGATTAAAAATATTACCTCGGCTAAATCCTCGGGCTCCCGAGGCACTTGGGCTATCGATGGCGTATAGGAGCCATTCGTCGGCGCGGAAGGGGCGATGAAACCACATGGCATGGTCCAAACTAGCAAGCTGAACGCCCTGGAAGTCATTGGCTTGACCATGGGGGAGCAACGCCGTTGTCAATAAGTTGTAGTCGGAGGCGTAGGCCAGAATGAGGCGGTGTAAGCCGGGATCGTCGGAAGCAATAGTACCCCGGGTTTTGAACCAAACGTGGCGCAATGGTTCTTTCTGTTGGTGGATAAAGGGATTAATGAACTCGACGGGGCGAAACTCTAAAGGACGTTCGATAGTAAGAATGCGCCGAATCCCTTCGGGCAATTTGTCACCATACACCTCGGCCATCTTAACCCAATCCTGCAATGCTTCTGGAGGTGTTACCGGTGGCATCTCGATCTGATGATCGAAGCCTTGTTGTTCTTTTTGAAAACTGGCCGATAAATGAAAAATAGCTTCTCCGTGTTGAATCGCTTTTACCGCACGCGTACTAAAGGAACCACCATCGCGGATGCGGTCCACTTCAAAGATGATTGGCACTTCTAGATCGCCGGGAAGCACAAAATAGGCGTGGATAGAATGAACGGTTCGATCTGCTTCGATCGTCCGAGTTGCCGCACTGAGTGCTTGGGCTAATACTTGCCCACCAAATACCCGGGGGCTACCTACTGTACGGCTTTGGCCACGAAAGAGGTTCACCTCAATCCGTTCTAATTCCAGAATGTCAATTAACTCCTGAACGTGCTTCATTGCCAGTAAAATTATCCGGCTGGGGTCAGGGAAGCTTTTTTGATCTCTATCAAATTAAGTGGCACATCGCGCATGCCCCGCGCTATACCGGTAGGAACAGCGGAGATTTCGTCGACTATATCCATACCGTCGATCACTTTTCCAAATACGGCGTATCCCCAGGCATTGCCAGTGGGTGCGCTGAAATTTAAAAAGTCGTTATCGACGCTATTGATGAAGAATTGAGCGGTCGCACTATGCGGGTTGCTGGTCCGAGCCATGGCAACCGTTCCACGGAGGTTCCGAAGTTCGGCTTTCCCTTCGTGCTCGATGGGCTCATTGGTCGTTTTTTGCTCCATATCGGCGGTGAAACCTCCTCCTTGGATCATGAATCCAGGAATGACCCGGTGAAAGATGGTACCATTATAGAATTCAGATTCTACGTAGTTCAGAAAATTCTGTACCGTATT
>JBCDIO010000107.1:0-8136 GCA_038748815.1 Bacteroidota bacterium | reverse complement strand
TGATGGAATCTATACCCAAACCACTTCGCTTTGGGTATAAAAGCGGAATCAAAACAGGCTACCACGCCGCAGCGGGTAGCCTATATTCAACGTAATCCAATTCGTTTCTAACTCTATGGAAAGAAAGCTTAGTTATTCACTTTAGCCTTTGACTTTCCGTTCGCTTTCATATTCTCACCTAGTTGATGAGAAGCAGCGAAAGAGGTCACCATTTGCGATAGCATATCGCTACCGGCCGTTGGGTTATTCGGCAGTAAGATCAAGTTACTATTCGAGTTTTCACCCATAGACTGCATGGTATCATAGTGCTGCGTAACGACAATCAGTGCTGATGCTTCCTGAGAGTTTATACCTACTTTGTTCAGTACCTCCACAGACTCTTCCAAACCACGGGCAATCTCGCGACGCTGATCGGCAATACCTTGACCCTGTAGACGCTTACTTTCTGCTTCTGCTTTGGCTTTCGCAACGATGCGAATGCGCTCTGCTTCGGCTTCGTACTCCGCAGCCGTTTTCTTACGCTCTGCGGCGTTGATATGGTTCATGGCACTCTTCACCGCTTCATCCGGATCAATATCCGTGACCAGTGCTTTTACGATTCCGTAACCATAGTCATTCATGGCTTCTTCCAAGTCGCGCATAATCGCAATTGCGATATCGTCTTTACGTACAAAGACATCATCCAAACGCAATTTTGGTACCTCCGCCCGCACTACATCAAATACAAACGATGTGATTTGCTCGTGTGGATTTTCCAATTTGTAAAACGCATCATAGATCCCCTCGCGCAAGATTTTGAATTGTACGGAAACCTTCATCCGTACGAATACATCGTCCAGGGTTTTGGTTTCCACAATTACATCTAATTGCTGGATCTTCAAATTCACTCGTCCGGCAATTCGATCCACGAAAGGAATTAAGAATTGCAAGCCAGCGTTCCGAATACTGTGGAATTTTCCTAATCGTTGAATCACCGCAGCGGTTTGCTGCTTGACCGTGAAAACTCCCATGAAAAGGATGAGTACCCCCAGGATAATCGGTAATAACATGAATCCCATATTGTCCTATATTTTTAGTGTCCGTTAATAATCTTCTTCAAACTACTGATTTGTTAAGAGTTTCTCAAAAAAAATCCATTAGTATCCAGAAAAACTCGATTGGCGTCCAAAAAATAGATGCTTTGGCAATTATTTTTCCCCCGGCGATCTTTAAGCCATTACGGCGAGTAGGTCAAAGATTTTTTCGCCTTGCTGCTGATTGCCCCGAATTTGGGCTCTTTGTAAGGCCTGTTCTCTGGATTAGGAGTAGAAAGGGGAGTCATGGTAATTGGGAAAACGGGGATAGCTGTTTCGTAGTTCTTGGTGTTATCCGTTTGGTTCTTTTCTCGCAAAGAACCTTTAGGCAGGCCATAAAGGCAGGCCCTAAAGGCAGGCGCAAAGAACTCGCAAAGGCCGTAAAGGCAGGCGTAAAACTTGACACGGCACCCCGACCTACCCCCTCAGCGTTCTCTGCAAATCCTTTGCGCCTCTGCGCGAACCTAAACACATAAGTCCCTTGGTAAATATTTTCCAAGCAACTTTATTCCTAATACGTACAAGTAGGGTTGGTTTTAGCTAGCCGTCAGCAGCATCCATTCTTTCTAGTAAAACAAGCAACAACTTCTTTCCGCTTGGCTGTTTTGAGTAAACTGGCTTCTCCCGCCCAAGCCATCAAAAAGGTCACAGATTGATCAGGTGGGGCGATTTGGGGAAACTCCATAAATAGATTCGTTCGCCTACTTGATAGAAGGAAGGAAAGACAATAGTTCTACGGTGTGGAGGATAAAAAAAGGCTACCCACTAGGGGTAGCCGCTTATTGAGCTGCTTAGGGTTTAATAACTCTTTATCTAAACTTATGTGGGCTTTTTATACCCTTTTAAGGTCCTGAAAAGGATAGATTTCGCTTAGTATTTAAGGAGTTTGTTTGAGGCCAAGAAATAAATCTCGGACCTCAAACAATCCCTGGCGTACCCTTACTCAGGGTCGCATCATTTAGGAAGACTCATGTTATTGTGTGCCATACGGCCTACCGGTGCGACATTTCAGAAGATCCGGTTAGTTTTCATAACTTGGAAGTAAAATACTGCAGACCAGAGGTTTAACCAATTATTTTGTGATCAACGGTTATCTTTGGTACGAGTGGTTGATCGAAATTCAATGGGAAACAGATCCGATGGCAGTTTAGGCTGTTTCTTCCGTTAGGCGGGGTCTTTTGAATCAAATATTCTTTCGCAATTGCTCCTCGTTGAGATACTCTGTAATCTCTGGCTTGTTACTTCGGCTACTTTGCAAGATCTCCTCGTTTTTCATCTTGAATTGATACTGATTATTACCTAGATATTGGACACTGGCGATATGGATCTTTTGCACGATAATGGAGCGGTGAATTCGCAAAAACTGCTGTTCGGAAACCGAGCTTATAAAACTTTGCAAGGTTTCTCGAATGAGGTGATTTTTTTGTTGAGTATGTAACCGAAGGTAATTACCATCAGACTGCACCCAGAGGATATCGACGATGGGGACAAAATAATTGCGGCCTTTTTCTTTTATTTCAATCGCTTCTTTACGTTCTTTTTGTGGGGATTGGTGCGCGTGAATGACCTGTAGGATCTTTTCGTGTTGTAATGCCTTTTCCCGTAGATTGATCTGCTGTATCGCTTGTTCCAAAGCCTGGTGGAAGCGGTCATCATCGAAGGGCTTTAGTAGATAATCGACCGCTTGTAAGTCAAATGCTTTGATAGCGTACTGGTCGTAAGCGGTTACGAAAATAACCTGAGGTGCGGGTTCTAACTGGTAGTCAACCAACAATTCGATGCCGTTTAATCCGGGCATCTGAATATCTAAAAAGAGGAGGTCTGGTTGATACTTTTGCAGTAGTTCGAGGGCTTCCTGGCCATTTTTAGCTTCGGCAACCACCTGGATGTAAGAAATATTATCTAACAATCGACGTAACCTTTGCCGGGCAAAAGGCTCATCGTCAACCAGCATGGTGCGTATTGTTTTCATTTGTCAAGGACCTCCCCTAGGATTTTCAAACCGTTTGTAAAGACTTAATTCAGACTCGAAGGTTGCTCGATCTCTGGAATTTCTACAAAGAATTGGAAACCTTCCCCATTCTGAGTATCGATCTTCAATGTGTAACCATCTTTGTACAGTAAATCAAGTCGCTCTTTCACATTACGTAGGCCAATGCCTTTAGCTAGCAAGGCTTCTTGCCCATGGGGAGAACCTTTACCGTTGTCTTCTACCCGTAGCACAATTCGATCATCCTTTTCTCGGTGCGACTCAATGCGCAGCCAGCCGTTATCCGTGGAAGGAGCCAGCCCGTGCCGGATCGCATTCTCCACAAGTGGTTGTAAGAAAAAACTAGGTACCCGGGTTTTTAGGGTGCTGGGATCGATATCATAATGCACTTGCAATCGATCGTGAAAACGCACTTGCTCAATGTCCAGATAACTCTTAATATAATCCAGTTCTTCCCCCAGACTAATGGTAGTCCGTTGATCTTTTTCGAGTACCGTACGCAGTAGAGTACCTAATTTGGATACGATTTTCTGCGACCCTTTTACATTTACCTCCATAAGGGAAGAGATGGTGTTTAAGGTATTAAACAAGAAATGAGGGTGTAATTGCAAACGCAGGGCATTTAGCTGAGCCTGCGATAATTGATGTTGCGTCTGAGCTAATTCCAACTCCTTATTTCGGTATTTCTTCGCGTAATCAATGGCGGAGAAAAGAGCGAAAATGATCCAGAACTCTACAATGCGGTTGATTAGGGCCGAAGGGAACGCACCAATGATGAATTGTAAATTGCGTTCAGAAAAAGGATAGATTCCAAGATAATGCATCGGTCCAAACCAAATGACATTAGAGAAGATCTCGTGGAAAGCGGCAATAAGCATCGAATAGCCAAAAGCGCGAAATAAAGAATGACGTTGTAAAGGCCAGCTAAGTGGCCAGCGAGAATAACCATAGTACACCAATGGAACTAGAAAGCCCCAAAGGCCATTATTAATAAAATGGGGCATAAACGATCTTCGCCATACGTATTCATCCGTTTCCCCCCAATAGATGTAGGGGAGATAGGTTTTTGCTCCCAGGATAATTCCCAGAGCCAAACCAATGGCTATACAGTATATATATCGTACTGGTAAGTCCTTAATGATCCTCATAGGTCATTCGCTATTCTTCTACTACTAATGTTGGTTGGGAAAAAGAGCGAAGGTTATAGGCTCCATTCCACAAACTACAAGAACACATTCTTTAGCGGAATTGAAAAGAAATTGGGATCAACGGCGAAATTTGTGGTTATCGAGACTAACTACCCGCTTCAAAATGACCCAGGACTGATTAAATTGAGCGCAATGCCGAATCGTCAGAGACACCGCGGGGCCCACCCGCAAGACCCCGAACTGTTTGCTCCATCTTGTGTACCTAGCTTACAGGAAGCGGCCCGTGATCTACAGTGGTTACTGAGCCGAGGATATACCCTTCCCGCGGCGACTAAGCTGGTTGGGGATCGTTTTTCTTTACGGCAACGGCAACGAATGGCCTTAACCCGGTCTGTTTGTACCTACACAGCAGCTGAGAATCGCATTCAGAAAAGCATTTCTAGATTGCCTCCCCCCCAAACGCCCATTTGGGTAGATGGATTCAATATTTTGATCACTTTGGAAACCGGCTTATCGAAAGGGCTCCTCCTGCAAGGACAGGATAGTGCCTACCGAGATTTAGCTTCCATACACGGTAGCTATCATCGAGTGGAAGAAACGGACCAAGCGATTCTACTGATGGGGCATTTATTGGGGGATTATCCGCTGCAGTGGTACTTTGATCAACCCGTCTCAAATAGTGGTCGCTTGGCCCAGCGAGTGCGCGATATAGCTATCGAACACCAATGGGAATGGTCGGTTTTTACGGATCATAATCCCGACCAACGCTTGATTGAATCGGGGGCATTAGTGGCAACTACCGATGCCCTCATTCTGGACCATTGCAAAGAATGGCTTAATGTAATGACCCTTTTGTTAAAGCCAGAAAAAAGCGAAACTTCTCGACAACTTGTATCTCCTTGGCTTGTCTCTTTCTACCGTACTGGACCTGATTCCAGCCAGAAAATGTATGAACTATGAATCGATTGCTACTAATAGGCTCTTGTCTATTATTTATTCCGCTATGCACTTTTGGTCAAAAAAATAAAGCTGAAATCGCCGAGATCAAGAAAGTGATTTGGCAGGAAACGGATGCCTATTTTCGGCAAGATTACCAAGCTTGGCGGAAGTGTTGGGCACATACCGATGCAGTTACCTGGACGGCGGCTACCCGGGATGGAGTCAGTCAATTTCGGGGTTGGGATGAATTGAGCCGAGAATTCTTAGAAATCATGAAGGGGGGACCTTCTAAATATCAAATTCGCTTCACGCAGTATAATTTCGACGTGCACCTCTACGAAAACGGTGCCCTCGTTTTTTTTGAACAAGATATGGGGTCCCGCAGCCGAGAAATGCGCGTGCTCGAAAAGATCAATGGAAAGTGGAAACTGGTAGTCGCCCAGGTCGTATATAATGTAGGCTGGTAGTTTAAGAGGCCGCTAAAGATGGGTCTACTTTCAATCGTCGGTGGTAGTCGCGAATCAACCAAGCGTAGCATAAAAGCCCCACTACGTACAAAGCCACCGTAATCAAAAAGATATTGACGTAACGCATTTCCATTTGCCGCATGATAGAGAATAAACTAGTGGAGATAAACCAGCTTCCCGACCAGATCGATGCATTGAGTGCACTAATGATTTCCTGGTTGCGTTTACCTACGTAGTACATCGTAAACTCCGAAGTCATCGGTCCGGCGGCATTCATAAGGGGTTGACGCATAATGTAAAGAAAGCCAGCTAAATAAACCGCGCCGGGCCAATACTTGATATACTCTGTAATCGCTAACAAAAAGAGAACCAGAATCGCTACCGCCTGAAACATCGTAATGGCGACCTGGTAACCGAAACGACGACGAATAGCCGGCATAAACACCATCACGCAGACTACCAGGAAAAAGGTTGTTGCCCCCATCATAGAAAATGTATCCGCTTGGACGCCATGAATATTCAGAAAGAACAGGTTAATCACCGGAATTGTAAAACCTGCTCCAATCGCAATAATGAGGGTGGGTACGCTTACCCGAAAGATCATTTTCCAATCGTATCCGTAGCGGACCTTTCGCAGCGGAATCTTATCGGACAATTGTTCTACAATCCGAATTCTGCTGACAAAATAAACCCCCACAAACGATAAGACGGCTAATCCGATCAGCATCGTTTGTTCATTGATAAAAGACGGGAAAATTGCGTGCAGAATGGCATAGGAAACACCTACCAGGCAGATCATACCGCTAAAGGCCAGAAAGGACATTGAAATAGCTTCGGAGTGTTGCTCTTTTGGTGTGTTTAGCAGAATAAATGGGAGAGCGGTGATCTGAATGCAGGTAAAGCCAAGCCCCCAAAGCATGGCCGCTGGGTATAAAATACTTGTCGCATGGGCCTGGATAGCCCAAATAACTACCAAAGACCAAATCGGCACCAAAATGGTTCCCGCATAGAAGAAGGGCTTTAAGCGTCGCCCTTTAATGAATAGTCCAATGGGGAAAGCCAGTAAAGCCACCGCCATAAATCGGTAGGATAAGACCTTTGCGACCTCGTAATCGGCAAATCCCTCCGCTACCATGTAGTAATTCAACAAAAGGAAGAAAGAGGTATTCATGGCCTGTACCGAGAACTGGGCCAAGACCATGTTGCGGATGGCGGCGGGTACCAATTGGTATTTGCGAAATACGGGTAAGAGTCGTTCGATCAGCAAGGTAGCAGGTTTGAGATATATCCGAAACGTAATGGTAAGGGGAAGTTAACGCGAAGGATATGTACTTGTAAACAAGGCTCAAAACATAGGTGATGCCGTAGTATCGGCACCCCAAGTGCTCGGGGTAGAACGCAGTAGACAAGTTCAGAGTCAAGCGAGAAAGACTCAAACCATTTCGTTTCGGGTATAAATAACGCCACGAAGGTAAAAATGGTTTCCTAAAGTATGAATTCCTCACCGTGTCATTACGCCCGCCGCTGTGTCTGTAAGAATTTGGTGAAAACGAAGGCTCCGGCTACTAAGCTGGCGATTCCCGCCACAAACCAGGCGTAGGGTAAATACTGGCTGCCGGAGGCAAAGGCTTGTATCGAAGTGAGCATATAAACAATGTAGTTGGTGAATAACAGGAAGGCATCAAAGGCCGGAGTAAGCCGCTTTTGAAAGTAGACCCCCAATAAATTGGCTATCGCTCCAATGGCTTGGGGTATGCCGATCAACCATTGCCCCTGCGAAAAGGCATCAATCGCTCCTGTCCCAAAAACGAGCACTCCGAGAAGGAGGGTGATTCGCAAAGCTCTTTGTCTTCTGGGGTTTGTGTCATGATTTATTTTACTCATTTGATATTTTCTTACTATATAATTTCAAGACTGCTCATTCACACGTTGCAGAATAAAAGCGAGCAATGCTTCCCAGTCGTCGGGTGGGAATCCATGCCAAATGGGTCGCTTGCGAAACCAAGTTCCTTGCCGTTTAGCGTAACGGCGGGAATTTCGCTTGATAAGTTCGATGGCCGTAGAGAGATCATGCACACCGGCAAAATGATCAAATAATTCCTGGTAGCCCACAGTCTGCAAGGCATTAAGCGGTCGATGGGGGTAGAGCGCACGGGCTTCTTCGACCAATCCTTCGTCTACCATTTGGTCTACGCGCTGATTGATACGCTCGTAGAGGACCTCCCGCTCCCAGTTAAGTAATACACAGATCGGTTCGAAGAACCGTTCCTTACCCTGGCCCTGGCGAAAGGTGCTAAAAGCTTGGCCACTCGACCGAATTACCCCTAAGGCCCGCAGTAGACGAACGGGATTTTCTGTATCAACTTCTTCGTAATAGCTTGGATCCTTTTCTTGTAACTCCCGTTGGAGGAATGAAAGCCCTTGCTTTTCAAAATCTACTTGTAATTGCGTTTTAACTTCAGTAGATACCTCCGGAAAATCATCTAAACCCTCCAGTACCGCACGAATAAATAAACCGG
>JBCDIO010000106.1:0-8149 GCA_038748815.1 Bacteroidota bacterium | reverse complement strand
GTCGATGGTCCCTTCTTCGTTTACTAAAAAGTAATCCAACTCTTTGGGCTCGTTGATTCGGGTGGTAAACCATTCGCTCTGCTCGGTATCGATTACCTCCCGTACGAACTGCTCCAAAAAGGAGGGTTTAATATCCAGTACCAGGCACTTGGTTGGATTGAATAAGGAAGCATTTGGAATATTAATCACTTGCAAGGTCTTCTTACCGGGAATGTAAAGGGTGCCCGGGAAGAACTCGAATTGGGCATTATCAAATAAAATGGACTTGTGCCCCGAAAGCATCATAGTCAACATGTACTTATCAAACTTGAACTCCACACCCGTACAGGGGGTATTGGTCTCATAGATGGAGAGCACCCCATATTTCATCGTATGATGCGTCCCCCTTTCCACAAACCGTTCAGCGTGATAATCGTACATAAACCATGAATTTTAATTCAACAAAAACGAACAATACTCCATAAAAAATAAAAACCAAGCAAAGCTATTTTTTAAAATATAGTCTCTCTTATTGTCAATTATTAAATCATAAATACCGACATACGCCGTAATTCCAAATTTAATTTCCAAAAATTAAATCATTTCTCCAAAAGAATAGACCTACATTTTTGAATAATAATTCAATATTGAAGAAAAAATTGCACCATCATTCATCTTTTGAATAAATGACCAATTAATCAGAATAATAAGCCAAATCACCCATCTGCCCCAGACTATACATTCGCAATAGACCTATTCTATTCACCAAACACATGGCAGATGAAAAAATACAGCACACAGATTAATGGCCAAGCGGTAGAAGCTACCCGCCATTTTGAAGTCAAGAACCCAGCCACCGGCGCCTTACTTGGGCATGCCCCGATCTCCACCGCCGAAGACGTACAAAAGGCGGTAGCCGCTGCGAAAGCCGCCCAACCCGCCTGGGCCGCCAAGTCCGACGAAGAGCGTAAAGCAATACTCATGGAAGTCGCTCAAATTCTGACCGATAATACCCCCTACCTGGCCAAGTGGATCACCGAAGAACAAGGCAAACCGATGGCCGGACCAGGATCCATGTTCGAAATGCAAGCCTGTGTAGGCTGGACCCAAGTGCCCGCTTCGCTGGACCTTCCGGTAGAAGTTGTCTTCGAAGATGAAACCCGTCGGGATGAATTACACCGTAAGCCAATTGGGGTCATTGGAGCTATTTCTCCTTGGAACTGGCCCTTAATGATTGCTATCTGGCAAGTCATTCCTTCCCTCCGAGCCGGGAATACCGTAGTCCTTAAGCCCTCCGAATATACGACCATCGGTACCCTAGAAATGGTCCGACTTATGAATGAGGCCCTACCTCAGGGTGTGCTTAATACCATTTCCGGAGATGGTACTGTGGGAGCTATGCTGGTCGAAAATCAACGTATCGACAAAATTATGTTTACCGGTAGCGAACGTACGGCGCGGAAGATCATCCAGGCATCGGGTGGTAACATGGCCCGTCTAACCCTGGAATGTGGAGGAAATGACCCCGCTATCATTCTGCCCGGAACTGATATGCAGAGCAAAGCGGGAGACTTATTCTGGGGAGCCTTTATCAATATGGGACAAACCTGTGCCTGTGCCAAACGCCTCTACGTGCACGAAGATGACTACGAAACCGTCACCGCAGCACTAGATCAGATCGCCGGCCAGATGCCTATGGGCAACGGCCTCGAAGACGGCATCGTACTCGGTCCTATTCAAAACGAAATGCAATTCAACAAAGTCGCAAACCTGGTCGAGGATGCGAAGGCGAATGGTGCATCGATCATTCGGGGTGGAGCCCCAATGGGAGGGGAAGGTTATTTCTATCCGATCACGCTGGTCGGAGATATTGATAATGGTAGCCGACTAGTTGACGAAGAACAGTTTGGCCCCGTATTACCCATCATTAAATACAAAACGGTAGAAGAGGCCATCGCCAAAGCCAACGATACTCAAACCGGCCTGGGCGCTTCGGTATGGAGCGACGATCTGGACCACGCTGCCAAGGTAGCCGCAAGTATTGAGTCAGGAACCGTTTGGATCAATCAACACGGTGCTATCCATCCCATGGTTCCCTTTGGTGGGGTCAAAGCCTCCGGATACGGTGTAGAGTTTGGTGTGGAGGGCTTAAAAGCCGTTACCCGCCCCTTGGTTATCAGTATCAAAAAACCCGCTCCGGTAGAAGCCTAACCGGCCCGTTCTTCTCTTTCAGTATTTATTTAAATCAATTTTAAAATGACTTACGATTATATCATAATTGGTGCCGGTTCGGCCGGTTGTGTACTCGCAAACCGCCTATCCGAAAATGGCAAACATACCGTCTTACTACTGGAAGCGGGTAGCCCCGACGATGATCCAAACATACACGCTCAAGCCGGTTGGCCTGCCACCTGGCAAACGGAAAGAGACTGGGCCTATATGACGGCCCCGCAAAAACACGCTGGCAATACGCCCCGGTATTGGCCCCGCGGAAAAACCCTCGGGGGCAGTAGTAGCATCAATGGTATGATCTACATCCGTGGCCACCGGTCAGACTACGATAATTGGGCGTACCAAGGCTGCCAGGGCTGGGACTACGAAAGTGTCTTACCCTATTTTAAAAAGTCAGAACATTACGAAAAAGGCGCCAGCGAGACCCACGGCGTCGAAGGGCCACTCCATGTGACGGCCATCAAAAATCCTAATCCTATTTCCAAGGTAGCCATTGCCGCTTGCGAGGAAATTGGCCTTCCCCTCACCGACGATTTCAATACTGATATCTGGGGAGCGGGCATGAATGAGTTAACGGTTACCCCCGAGGGAGAACGTTGCTCGACGGCCAAAGCTTTTCTGGTACCAGCCCTGTCCAGACCAAACTTGACAGCCATCACCAAAGCCCAAGCCCAACGGCTACATTTTGAGGGTAAGACCTGCCGAGGGGTAATCTACAAAAAGGATGGTGCGGAGCATACCGTACACGCCAACCAAGAGGTCATCGTGGCCGCAGGTGCCATTGGTTCTCCCCAACTGCTGATGCTCTCTGGCATTGGTAATGCCGAAGATCTGAAGGAACACGGAATTGATTCTCTTGTGGACTTACCAGGAGTTGGACAGAACTTACATGATCACCTACTCGTGAGCGTTATCTTCGAAGCGAAACAGGCCATCCCACCGCCGCAAGCTAATCTATTGGAAGCGCAGCTATTCTGGAAAAGTCGCCCCAATATGCTGGCCCCCGATCTACAACCTCTGTTTATGGGACTTCCCTATTATAGTCCAGGTTTCGAAGGGCCAGAAAACGCATTCACCCTATGCGCTGGGCTGATACGCCCAGTGAGCCGGGGAGAAATGAAATTGACCTCAGCCAATCCAGATGATGCCCCTTATCTCGATCCAAACTATCTCGGTGAACAGGCCGATTACGATGCGCTGTACGAAGCCGTCAAGTTGTGTCAAAAACTGGGATACACCACGGCCATGCAAGAATGGATGAAGGAAGAAGTGTACCCCGGTAAAGACGCCACCGAGGAGGAAGTCGAAAATTACATTAGAAAGTCCTGTGGTACCTATCACCACATGGTAGGAACCTGTAAAATGGGAATCGACAGCCTGTCCGTCGTTGATCCAAGTCTCAAAGTCCACGGAGTAGAAGGGCTGCGAGTCTGTGATGCTTCGATCATGCCAGCGGTAACATCGGGCAATACCAATGCCCCCACCATTATGATTGGGGAGAAAGCCGCCGATATGATCTTAAACGGCTAATCCAATTGACCTGGGAAGCGATCTCGCACATAGTAACACGGCTATGGCGGGATCGTTTCCGGGTATTAAACCGCGCACGATGAAGCGCACCATCATTTCGAAAAGGTAGCTGAACATTATGATGTACAATCCTGAAATAGAAACCCTCCACCGGGACAAACTCCGCCAATTGCAGAATGAACGCCTACAAGAGACCCTACAACGGGTTTATACCCAAGTTCCATTCTACCAAAAGCAGTTTAAAGAACGAGGTTTGAAGCCCGCTGATATCAAAGGGGTAGAAGACCTTCACAAACTCCCTTTTACCAAAAAAGACGATCTCCGAGCGCATTATCCGTTTGGACTCTTTGCGGTTCCGCAAAAGGAAGTAGTTCGCATTCACGCCTCCAGCGGAACAACCGGTAAACCCACCGTAGTTGGGTATAATCGCCATGACTTAGCGGTATTTGATGAAGTAATCGCCCGTTCGTTAGTTACCGCGGGAGCCAAGCCTGGCATGAAATTGCACAATGCCTACGGTTATGGCCTGTTTACCGGAGGACTCGGTATGCACGGAGGAGCTACCCAGTTGGGGATGGCCGTCATTCCCGTTTCTGGGGGTATGACCGAACGGCAATTAATGATCTTACAAGATTTTCGGCCCGAAGTAATTTGCTGCACCCCCTCCTATGCGCAAACCCTGGGACAGGAGATGCAAAAACGGGGTATCGATCCCAATACCTTGGCGTTGAGATACGCTATCCTGGGTGCCGAGCCCTGGACCGAAGCGATTCGTTCTGAAGTAGAACAACTTCTCCCGGTCTCAGCGACCAACATTTACGGATTAAGTGAGATTATTGGACCGGGGGTGTCGCAGGAGGATTGGGAAGAAAAAGGAAGTGGTAGCTATATCTGGGAAGATCATTTCTTTCCCGAAGTGGTCGATAAGGATACCGGCGAACCTCTCCCCTACGGCCAAGAAGGCGTGCTAGTTTTTACCACCCTCACCAAGCAGGCCTTACCTATCTTACGGTACTGGACCAACGATATTTGTAGCATTTACTACGATCCGGATGCCAAACGAACTCATATCAAAATGTCCTCGATCAAGGGCAGAGCGGATGATATGCTCATTATTCGAGGGGTAAATCTCTTCCATACCCAAGTCGAAGTATTGCTGGAAGACTTTGCAGAAGTTACGCCCAACTATCAGCTAATTGTTAGTCGCGAAGGCACCATGGACCAGGTTAAACTAGCGCTCGAGGTGGACCAAAAGCTTTCTTCGGTTTCTATCCAAGCTTTTGCGGAGCAAGAAGCCATCCGCAATCTTAGTCATCAGGTTAGTAAGCGGATTAAAGATAACATTGGCCTGAGTATGCAAGTTGAGCTCTTGCCAAAAGATAGTATTCCCCGGAGTGCCGGAGGTAAACTTAGTCGGATTAACGATTTACGCAAATAGCCTCCTTGCTTTGTTTCCCCTAGTCAAGCAGTCTACCGTGGAAGAGGTGAATTCCGCGGTAGACCTCTTTGTTTTAGGGAGCATCTTTCCCTTCCCGCGGAGGCCACTTTCCAATCTATCTCCCCTCCCTCATCTATTCCTATTTTGAGATTCCTACATACCCCCGGAGCAGAGATTTTTCCTTGGTGGCAGAATGTCCTAATTGGACAACGGACTCCTGTGGTGATCCTTTAATTTTGTCGATAGAAGCAAAAAACAGAATGATCCTCTGTAGATAACCATCTTTATTCACATCTTCTAACGGCAACCTAAATTAATGACAAAAACCACCAAAAAGAGAATTATCGGTATTGATGTGGCTCGCGCCTTGGCGGTCATCGGAATGATTATTGTAAACTTCAAAGTCGTCTTTGGCGAAACGGGCGATCATTGGATCAAGCCTTTTGCGAACTTCTTCTACGGTAAAGCTGCCGCGGTCTTTGTGGTTTTAGCGGGAGTAGGTCTAGCGCTAATGACAAACAGCGCAGTGAAAGCCCAGGATCCAGAAAAGCTCAAAAAGGGACGTATTGGCATTCTGAAACGGGCCCTTTTCCTCTTTGTCATTGGCCTTTCCTACTCGGCCATCTGGCCCGCAGATATTCTGCATTTTTACGGAATTTATATGCTTTTGACGCTTTTCTTTATCAACCGTTCTGGTCAGCAAATTTTGTTAGGGACGGCCGCTCTGGTATTGCTTTTCCCAGTGTTACTGCTCTTTTTTGATTACGAGCAAGGATGGATTTTTGAGCTCTGGCACTATACCGATTTCTGGACGCCAGAAGGCTTTTTCCGCAATCTCTTCTTCAATGGGTTCCACCCCGTTATTCCCTGGGCGGCCTTTATGCTTTTTGGTTTGTGGTACGGGCGTCAGAATCTGTACGATGAGGCCTTCTTACGACGGTCTTTCATTGTCAGTGCGTTAGTTTTCCTGGGTATCCAAGGTTTATCATTGATCCTTAGTCCTCTATTTCCAGTTGGCACTAGGGGAAAGCCGAGTTTTTGAGTCTGCTTTTGAGTACCGACCCCATGCCTCCACTACCTCTTTATATGCTGAATGGAATGTCGATTTCCGTCGTAGTCATTTCGGCATGCATTCTCATTAGCAGACGAATGGAAGGCCATTGGATCATCCAAGTACTAAATCGTACGGGCCAATTAGCTTTAACTTTCTATGTGGCCCATGTGGTCATTGGAATGGGTGCTTTTGTGGATGAAGACCCCAGTAATTTTGGTCATTACTCGGTACAATTTTCGGTAGGATACGCTTTGGTTTTTAGCCTACTCTGCATCCTTTTTGCAAACATTTGGTTACGCTATAAGAAGTCAGGGCCCTTGGAATGGGTAATGCGTACATTAACTCGATAAGGCATCAGCACGCCTCCTGATTCTAATTGGATAACCATCACGAGTCTACAAAAAATGAAAAACGCAATCCCCTTTTCTCCATCTTTGAGAAACGCTTTAGTAAGTATCTACTTTTTACTGATCACCCCAATGATCGGAAACAGTCAAACGGAAAATACCTTAGAAGCGGATCTGGAACGAACCTTTATGCCCACCTTACAACTGGGCTACGTCTGGCACGGGACAGAGGAGCTATCAGCGGGGCTAATGACCCAAACCTCCATCGAGTATCGGGACATTTCCAACTTCATCTTCCGGATCAACTACGATGTATTTAATTCCAGGATGAACCTCCAATACCCCATCAACGAAGATGTGACCTTTACCGGTAGAACCTCTTTCTCCGATGTAATCATTGGGGTCGGCTATCGGCATACGGTGCAAAAACACAACTTCACAGCCTATGTCCAACCCGGCATTCGCTATTATGGATACCCTGATCTAACGGCCCAAGACAATCAGGTCAACCTGGATTATGACAGCCGCAACATTGGCATTATCCGCTATAGTGTGGGGTACGAGTTCGCCCTTACCACCAAACTGTTTCTGGCCATTGAAGCACTAGTTGGGCATACCTTGAAATCGAAGGGTTTCTGGACGGAAGATCGCTGGGCCTACGGGGCTACCATCGGACTTTCTGCCCCGATTAACTAATCGGTTCCTATTCTTCCAAGGCCAGGAATACCTACGGATTAGGAAACTTAGACAATAAAAATCGCCCTCCGGGGGTGGAGGGCGATCCAAATAGTAAACGTCTACTTGTTTACTGAGGTATGAAGTATTTTCGGGTATTATTGCTTTTGCATTTTTAGAACTAATATTCTTACCAACCAGGCCAACGAAACCAGAAGTCCTAGGCTCAGGAACCCCACTATATAGAATACCGGGGCCAAGGGACCTCTTACGGTTCCTTCTATCCCAGCAAAAGGTTCTCGGTCTATTTTCCCACCAAAGCTGTCGGTATCTAAGAACACCTTCCACATCGGATCATCAATGGAGGCCCCACGCGGAAAGGCTTTTAATTCTTTCGTTAAAGAATCAACGATGGATGGATATTGAGCAGCAAGATTCATCTGCTCCCTAGGATCTTCTTCTACTCGGTACAGTTGGGCTGCTCCCTCTTTATCCAGAATTAATTTCCACTCCCCTTTGTAGTAGGCTTGCCCCCACTTTCCTGCCGAGACGAAGGTCGATTCTACCGGTCCTGATTCCTGCTTTAAATAATTCCATTGGCTGACTCCGTCGGTCCGCTCGGGATCGACCGGTACGAAGCCAACCGCAGCTCCAAGGGTGGGTAGGATATCGTTTACCGTAACCCGGTGCTGTACTTTTTGTTGGGGCAGAAAGGATGGAGCGTAAATAAAAGATGGCACTCGTAAGCCGCCTTCGTAAACGGTAGCTTTCCCTCCCTTCAAGGGACTGTTATCGCCTCCTCCATTGACCATATTATCTCGCAAAAACTCGTAAAACGGAAACGGCAGCGGGTCTCCCCAGAGCTCTGCAAAACGGAGGATGGGTTTGGCCACT